>JAWOHU010000107.1:0-3968 GCA_046485025.1 Cloacimonadaceae bacterium (SeqCode)
CCTGGTGTAATGGTCAATCATCTGCACATGCCAAGCCCAGAACACAGCGCTGATTAGGACAATAAAATTGCCCAAAGATGCGGTCAGGGGCTGCTGCACATTAATAAAATACAAGCCAATCACAGCCAAAAGGATAGCTGTCAGAATTGTCCGTGAAATACGCTGCTTTCTGAAGATTCCGAGCAGCGGAACAAAGACTACATACAGTCCCGTGATGAATCCGGCGCTGCCGGCAGTCGTATAAACAATGCCAATCTGCTGCAGGGTCGCTGCTATGAACAAAACACTGCCCAGCAGCCAGGGAAAAGGCATTGCCGCTGTGTAGCTCCTTTTTCCAAAAGGAGCAATTTCTGCCTCCAGGTGCTCGGAATTGTGCTGTTTCAGCCTTTTGGAAAAAGGCTCTACAGGGGTGCAGTTCTTTTTTCCAAAAGGCTTTACGGCAAACAGTCCAACTACAAATGCGCCCAAAGTAAAGCGGACACCATTGAAGAGCAACGGATCCATATACTCGGCGCCCTGCCTTTGCGCCACAAAAGCCAGTCCCCAAATGCCAGCAGTCAGCAACAGTAAAGCTTCGGAACCGAGCTTTTTCATAGTTCAGACCTGCTTTCAATACAATTCATCTGCTTTCCATTCATCAGTTTTCATAACTGCGCACGAGAATGTCTGAGCAGCGGTTTGTCAAGCGTCAAAGCGAAGTGTTGACAATTTTGCTTGACTAAATCAATGAAATCAGCTTTCTACACAAAGGCATAAACATATTCAGGCAGGAGAGAATATGCAGCAGATGATAGTTTTTGCGACTCTGGGACTGGCTTTTGTGCTGTTTCTGAAGAGCAAAATCCGTTACGATATGGTGGCGCTGATAGCTCTGTTTATCGTAATTCTGACGCAGGTGATATCTGCCAGGGAAGGCTTCCTTGGCTTTGGGCATCCGGCTGTCATCACTGTGGTTGCAGTTATGATAATAAGTAAGGGGCTGCAGAATTCGGGTCTGATTGATTTTATCGCCAATCAGCTGCTGGGACTGGGCAAAAATTTTACTGTCATGATTCTTGCCCTGTGCGTGCTGACAGCATTTGCCTCTGCTTTTATGAACAACGTCGGTGCGCTGGCAATCATGATGCCGATAGCTCTGCAGCTCGCCAGGAAAAGGGATATCCGTGTCTCCCATATCCTGATGCCGCTGGCGTTTTCCTCGCTGCTGGGAGGTATGATGACTATGATCGGCACACCTCCCAACATCATTATTGCTACCTTCCGGGCTGATGAAACAGGTGTGCCTTTCAGTATGTTTGATTTTATGCCGGTGGGAATTGTGCTTGCCATGGCAGGAGTTCTGTTTATCTCATTACTGGGCTGGAGGCTCATTCCGAAGCGGAAAAATCAAGATTCGTCTGCTGCAAGCTTTGAAATTGAGGACTACATAACGGAAATCCGCATTACAGAAGACTCCAAAATCCTGGGCGAGACTATGCGCAGCATTGGGAAGGACGAGAGTTATTACATCACGGTTATAGGTTTGATCCGCAATAACATGCGGATTCATATCCCCAGCCTGGATGAAACTTTGACAGCAGAAGACATCCTGATTGTGGAAGCAGATTCGGAAAATCTCAAAAGCTTTCTGGATGTAACCAAAGCTGAACTGGTGGAAGATAAAAAGTTCCGGGACAGCGCTTTCGGTACCAAGGAGATCGCCATCCGGGAGGTTGTGGTCATGCAGGATTCGACGCTCGTCGGCAGAACGCCCATCCAGCTCAGACTGCGCAACCGCTTTGGCATCAACGTTCTCGCCTTGTCAAGAGGAACCAGGAAATTCACGCAGCGTCTCAATAAAACCGTGTTCAGAGCGGGCGATGTGCTTCTGATTCAGGGTTTTGAGAGCAGACTGGATGATATCACAGATAGAATCGGCTGTCTGCCCCTCAGCGGCAAGGAACACCGCCTGGGAGACAAATCACGCATTTTATTGACTTTAAGTATATTTTTTGTTGCAATTGCAGCGATTATGCTCAAACTGCTGGCTGTCCAGATCGCCTTTTGCCTGGCGGCGCTGCTGATGGTGCTGCTGAAGATTATCTCTGTTAAAGAAGTATATAAAAGCGTGGACTGGTCTGTAGTCGTGCTTTTGGGAGCAATGATTCCTGTGGGCATGGCTCTGGAACAGACGGGCGGCGCGGATACAATCGCAGGCCTTATCCTGGGTCTGGGGCACGGCATTCCGCTCTGGCTGGTTCTGACAGTGCTGATGACAATCACGATGGTGTTGTCCAATGTCATTAATAATGCCGCTACGGCGGTAATCATGGCACCCATCGGAATTCAGCTTGCCCGCGGTCTGGGAAGCCCCATAGATCCGTTCCTGATGGCAGTTGCCATCAGCGCTTCAGCTCCCTTCCTGACGCCGATTGGGCACCAATCCAATACTCTGGTCATGGGTCCGGGAGGTTATAAGTTTTCCGATTATTGGAAACTGGGACTGCCGGTGCAGCTTCTCGTCATTGCAGTCAGTATTCCTCTGCTGATCAGGATTTGGGGTGGTTGAAAATGCCTGATAAAGATTTTGTGAAAGTATCCAATCTTGCAGACCAAGCCGCTACACAGAAAGAATACAAGGTGGTTATCCTGCCCAAAGGACCTTATCTGGTCAAGGGCGGACTGCCTGTCAACCGGGTGCGCGTGACTTTTGACGAGACAGACACGCCGCTGGATTATGAGGTGGTGGAAACTTATCCCGCCAAAGAGACTTACAGCCTCTGCAGGTGCGGAAATTCGGAACAGAGACCTTTCTGCGACGGGACGCATACCAAGATTTACTTTGCCGGCAGAGAAACGGCCGACCGCAAACCTTTTCATAAAAAAGCACGGAAAATGATTGGGCGCAACCTCATCCTGCTGGATCAGAGAGACCTTTGTATGGGCATCGGATTTTGTCACAGAGCAGGCAGCACCTGGGTTAATACCAGATTGTCAGATATTCCCGCCAGACGGGATTTGGCGATTCTGACTTCGCAATACTGCCCTTCCGGACGCCTGGTAGCCTGTGATAAAGAGACCGGAGAGCCGATAGAACAGGATTGGCAGCCCTCCATCAGCATCATTGAAGACCCGCGGGGCAATACCAATTGCCCCATCTGGCTGAAAGGCGGCATCCCTGTCCAGTCGCAGGACGGCAGTTTTTATGAGCTCAGATTCAGAATAACTCTCTGCAGTTGCGGAAAATCCAGAATCATGCCTTTCTGCGATGGACGGCACTATTATGCCTGATTATTTGTAGCGTAGATATTTATCTGCTGTGAACCGGTATATTCATGCCGGTTCTTTCTTTACCTCAAAGGTCTTAAAATTACCGCGCATACTCCCTGGCACCTTGTTCAATCTCAGGTGTAATTTCAGCGGAACGTGCAGGCAGCACAGTTTTGTCTCCGCGTTCGCCGTTGCGTTCAATATCCTCAAGCAACAATTTCATAGCATTAATTTCGAGGACTTGAGCTTTAATGATATCATCCGCGAGTTTACGGACACGAGGGTCACTGATCTTTGCATTACGCGAGTTGTTAATAGCAATTGAGTGATGGGGAATCATCGATTTCATGAAGCTGACATCATTGATCAGGGTCTGACTTCTGTTCATGTAAAAGAGGATGCCGCCGGCAACAATTGCCACTATGATAATTGCAATCTTGATGCGTTTATTTTCATACATTGACCACATAAAACTTAACATCACAATAGTCATGACGCAGCCCATCACCAATGAGGCAATCAGACGATTCAGGCTAAATGTCGCATGGTCAAATGAATAGATAAGCTGGTACATTAAGAAAAACATAATAATGACTGAGGTTGCTATCATCGCTGTAAATCTGACCCAGCTCTTACCTGTTTCATGCTTTTGTTGATTCATGATTACTCCTATAAGTCTTTTACTACAAAATAAAGCAAACTCAGGATTTTACCAATTT
>JAWOHU010000116.1:0-6178 GCA_046485025.1 Cloacimonadaceae bacterium (SeqCode)
CCACCGTCATCAGAAAAATGTCGCTGGCAGCGATAAAGCCCATCCCAAACAGCATCCGCACCGCATTGAGGTCATTGGTCGCGTATGCCATCAGGTCTCCGGTCTTGGCCTTATTGAAGAAATTGGGCGACTGCAGCAGCAGATGGTCATAAAAATCCTGCCGCAGACTCCTTTCTATGGTAAAGGAATTGCCGATGATGAGCACGCGCCAGAAATAGCGCAGAGCCATGATGCAGAGAGCCATTCCGAACAGCACCAGGCCCACGTAGAACAATCCCGTCGAGTCTATCGTCCGGTTCTGGATTTTGTCGATCGCATACTGCATGATCTTGGGCATGGCAAGCTGCACCACGTCCACCAAAATCAGCATGACGATACCCCAGATGATTTTCCTGTAGCTCTTTTTCAGATAGGGGATGACTCTGTCAAAGGTCTTGCTCAGCTTTTCACGCATCGGCTCTAATTTATCTCACTTTACATCAAATTCAATTTTGCAGACTAATTCTCAGGAAAGCTGTTTTTGTCAAAGGAAAAGCTCTCTTTCATCTTAATTCGGGGTCTGCATCTATCATAGTCAATTTCCTCTTTTCATTTGTGATTAGCTGGATTTATTTGAAACTATATTACTCTGTGCTCATTTTCCATAATTCCATCATGATACAATTCACTTGTTCGAAGTCAGAGTTCAGCGTGAGATGGACGTGTTAAACTTTTAAATCCCCCGCTGGTATCAGCTTGTAACTTGCTTGAATGTAGTAGGTTAGATAAGAGAAAAGACTTGGTAATGATGACGCGGACATAATGTTTTCAGCTTCATTTACTGTTAAATCCTCACTCTAAGGAGTTAAAATCTATCACAGAGGATTAGGGAATAAAACATTGACAACATTTATCCGGTAATTTGAATGAATTCAATAGCATTCCGTTACATCAAGAGGGAGTTTATGATGAAAACAAAGATTGTATTGTGTGTACTACTCCTTGTCAACATTACCATGACTCTGTCTGCCCAGGTTCGTTATGTGCGC
The DNA here is from genome assembly GCA_046485025.1 of Cloacimonadaceae bacterium (SeqCode). Classification (GTDB taxonomy): domain Bacteria; phylum Cloacimonadota; class Cloacimonadia; order Cloacimonadales; family Cloacimonadaceae; genus UBA5614. Next base: position 1,029 of record JAWOHU010000116.1, read on the forward strand.
AATATACCTATTCAGTTGCCTTTAACCTATCTGTATGACCCGCAATACACACCCAAGCAGATATATCCAACACCGGATGGAGGTGTGATTATACTAGGGGACTGCCAAGCTCATTGGGGTAATCCTGATAACCCCATGCTTGGTGCAGATTGCGGTGCTATTAAACTTGATGCCTTTGGCAACTGCCAATGGCAGTGGTGGAGCAGGAATTTCCACGGCAGCGGACCACCCAGGATTGTGGGAATAGATCAGGAAGCAGATGGCAGGGTGAATTTTCTGATAAGTAACAGCCCTGATTATAACCAAATAGGTTGGATTGACCCGCAGCAAAATTATTTCCTGCAAGAGATAGAACTGCCTCTTTGTTTTTTAAACCGGGCTGTGAGGTTATCGGACAGCAGTATTTTTACCATTGGATGGGTCCCTCCTTTACCTAATTCTTATGTACGAGCTTTTTTTATGCATTTGAATGCACAGGGAGATACTCTATCGACCAGGAGTTATTCATGTGATTCGTTATGGATTGAGCCGGCTGCCAAGAAAGCAGAAGCGTTTGATATGGAATTGGACAGTGATGGGATGCCGGTGTCCACTTGCTTGTTTTCAGATAGATTTGCCAGTTTGGTTAAAACAGACTGGAATGGAAACATTATATGGAGAAGGGACACAAACTCACATATAGATATCCATACTATACCTATAACAAAAATACCCCTAACCGGCGAACTGGTATTTGGTACTCATGATATAAATAACTATTTACTAAACCTATACTCAATATACAGAATTACAGAAACTGGAATAGATAGTCTATATTCAATTCAAATGTCAAATTCACTATGCCTCGGAACTTATTATTCAATAATAGGGCATAATACGGAGATTTATTTATCAGGATATTTTGACGATCAAGTACACGTATCATGTTTCGATTTAATAGGTCAGAATATATGGGAATGGTCTCATAATTCACCCTCAAATTATCATCAAGCAGCAAATTGTATATCAGTATTGCCAGATAGCTGTATAATATATGCATATGGAGACGATCAATTTGGCGATTTCGGACTCACCATAGTAAAGCTGAATCCCAATGGCACTCCTAATATTGATGAGTATAATCTAAAGCCCGAAATCAATCTTACTTTATGTCCTAATCCTATGGCTTCAAGCCTAAATATACATTTTATTTCAGATAGAGATACATTTGAGAAGATGCCAGTTGTGTGCATCTATAATATACATGGCCAGTTTGTAAAACGCATATTCTTAGATAAGAAATCTCCTCAGCAGTTCTCTGCTGTCTGGGATGGAAATGATAATCAGGGCAAAGCCTGTTCAACCGGTGCATACGTGATTAGAATTGAATCAGAGAATACACAGATTACTAAGAAGATAGTTCTTATTAAATAGGGAGATCATCATGAAAGAATATTGTTTCTGTGATATCTGTCAGTTTTAGGGGGGGGCAATTTGAACTCCGCTAATTGCCCTGGCCGGGATTGCCAATCCCGGCAGCCAACAGATTAACAATCTGTGTAACGACACGCCTTTCCACTCTTCCACTTTTCCACTCTTCCACTTTTTCACATTTTCCACGCCTAAAATCCAATCTTGACCAAATATATGACAAAAGTATATCTAAAGTATATCAAATGTGCTTTTACATACATTTACTATACATTTGATATACATTTGATATACATTTGAAGCATATTTGCTAAAGGGGAAGAGGCAAGGGAAAAAAAAGTTTAAAAAACTGAAAATAAAGCTTGACAGGCAAAGCACTTTGAAATACAAAGTATCAGGAGTTAACAAAGAGACAACGGAGATGCAATAAACAAAGGAGTCAAAATGCCCGATGCCAACTTTCAGAAAGAGCTGAAGCAGATCGCTGCGCTGGACCAGGTGATTCACACACCTGCCAGGCTGATCACGATCATGCTGCTGCAGCAAGCCGGAACGCTTGATTTTATCAAACTGATGAGCCTGACAGAACTGACCTGGGGGAACCTGTCCACTCATCTTTCCAAGCTGGAGGGTGCAGGTTACGTAATGATAACCAAGACCTTCAAAGGCAAAAGGCCGCACACTCTTATCAGCCTGACGGAAAGCGGCAGACAGGCTTATCAGCAGTGGGGGCAGACTATTATTAAAGCCCTGCCGGGCAGCGTGATGCGGAAGTATTTGCAGCGCACTGACGAATTCAGGCCTGCAGAGCAGCAGCCGGCAGCTTTCGGCAATGCCACAGATATGCCGGAAGTCGCTACCAGAGACGTGTTTTTCCTGCCCCGTTACCACCGCTGGGGAATGGAACTTCCGCCCATCAGGGAATTCAACCCTCTGTCCTGAAAACAAAAGCAAAAGCATTCGCTTGATCAGAATGGATTAACATAGTTATAAGAGTGAAGGGAAATTTTGTTTGATCAAAATCTATTCCCACCCACCACCCTTAAATAAAGGGCTCCGCCCTTTGACCCAATAGAATAATAGAATATTAACCTAATAGTTCATAATAAATTATTAAGGAGGTCCGATGAAATATCTGGACATCGCAATGGACGCTGCCAGGTCTCTGGGAGCCGATTACGCCGATATCAGAATTCAGAAAACGACCGACCAGGTCATCTACCTGCACAATCTGAGTCTGAAAAACACCTCAACCGATATCATCGAAGGTTATGGTATCAGAGTCTTTAAGGATGGCGCCTGGGGCTTTGCGCACTGCAATGTATTCAGTGACGACAAGGTCGCCGCCACCGTCAAAAAAGCCATGGACATCGCCCTGCTCTCAGCGCGCGTTAAAAAAGGCGGCGGACTCACTCTGGCAGCGGAACGCAGCTATATCGCATCCTATCAGACGCCGGTCAAGTGCGACCCCTTCCAGCTTTCACTGAAGGAAAAGGTGGACCTGATGCTGGAAGTGAACCGCATGATGCTGAATTACGAAGGCATCAAGCAGGCGGTCTTTTATCTGCTCATGCACAAGGATGAAAAGCTGTTTGCCAGCACTCTGGGCACACGTCTGGACATCACCACCCAGTTCATCGATCCAATGATCACGGCCACAGCAGTTGTGAACGGAGACAGCCAGAGCCGCACTTTTGATGAAGGCGGCAGAGCCACGGGCTGGGAATGGATCAGCCAGCTTGACCTCGCTGAAAAAGCCAAGCAGATTGCGGAAGAAGCTCTCATCAAGGTGAAAGCCGAATCTCTGAAAGAAGAAAAGAGACGCACCCTGATTCTCGACCCCAACCATCTGGGCCTGACCATGCACGAATCAGTCGGCCATCCCACAGAGCTGGACCGCGTTCTGGGCTGGGAAGCAGACTATGCCGGCATTTCTTTTGCCACTCCTGAAAAGCTGGGCAACTATAAATACGGCTCTGACATCGTCAACTTCGTGGGCGACAACACGCTCTGCGAAGGGCTTGCCACTGCAGGTTTCGACGATGACGGCGTGCCGAATCAGAGATGGTTCATCATCAAAGACGGCATCCTCAATGAATACGGCAGCACGCGTGACACCGCTCCGCAAATAGGTTTGGTGCACAGCCGCGGCTGCTCGCGCGCATCACATTATTTCAATCAGCCCATCAACCGCATTCCCAATCTCTACCTGCTGCCCGGGAAAGAAGAACTGACGCCGGCTCAGCTCATTGCCGACACGGAAGAAGGGGTTTACATTCAAGGCAGAGGCAGTTTCTCCATAGACCAGCACAGAGTCAACTTCCAGTTCGGCGGCGACTTTTTCTGGGAAATCAAAAACGGCAAGCTGCACCGTCCTCTGAAAAAGATTCTCTACAAATCCTGCAACCCGGAATTCTGGAACAGCTGCGACGCCATTTGTGACGAAAGATTCTGGCGTCCCTTCGGCGTGGTGAATTGTGGCAAAGGCCAACCCAACCAGACAGGCAGAATGACCCACGGAGCTGCTCCCGCACGCTTTCGCAACATCAGGGTAGGAGGTTCACAATGAAAGACCAGTTCGAAAAAATCGCCGCTTACGTAAAAAAGCACGTCAAAGCTGATGACTACAATCTGCGCATCTCCGCAAGAGACAGTCACGAGACGCGTTTTGCCCAAAATGCCATCACGCAGCACATTGCGGGTGCCAATATTGATATCGACCTCGAGGTCGCATTTGACAACAAAACAGGACGCTGCTCCATCAATCAGACTGATGAAACCGCTCTGGCAAAACTGATTAAGTCTGCTGAGGATATGGCACTCCTGAATCAGCCTGACCCCGAATATGTGGAAAGTGCTAAAAAGCAGGACTATCCGCAGGTTCAGAATGCTTCGGAAGCCACGCTGAAACTTGCTCCGGAGCAGATGGTTGACATCATCAAAAAGTCCATAGCCAATGGCGAAGCCAGGCAGGCAACCGTTTCCGGCATGACCGAAAAGCACTATGTGGAAGTCTTTAACAGCGCTAAAAACGGCTTTGAAGGCTATTATGACATGACGGAATTCGGTCACTCCATGACCATGAAAAAGGACCACATCGAAACCAAAGTATCCTTTTCCAGCAAAGACTTTGCGACTTTCAACCCGGATCAGGATATCGCTCAGTTGAATGAGCAGTTTACCTCTCTGGGCAATCAGCAGTCCTTTGAAGCATGCAAAATCCCTGTAATACTGAGACCTGCCGCGCTGATGGAATTCTTCTGGTTTATGATGTGGATGATGAACAGGCGCCAGGCTGACGAAGGCATGACAGCTTTCACAGACCAGCTTGGCAAGCAGTTTATGGGTGAGAAGTTCTCTCTGCTCTCAACTCTGACAGTGCCGGAACTCATTGTAAGACCCTATTCCTGGGATAGCGTTGTGGCTGAGGAAACTTTCTGGGTGCGCAATGGTGTGGTGGAAAACATGCCGACTCCGCGTTACTGGGCAAAACTGAAGAACCTCAAAGCCTCTTCCCCCTTCAATGTTTACATGCCCGGCGGCGACGCCACAGAAGAGGAAATGCTGAAGCTGGTGCCCAAAGGCCTCATTATCAACCGCTTCTGGTATATCAGGCCGGTGGATATGAAAGCCGGAGAGCTGACTGGAATGACACGTGACGGAGTTCTTTACTTCGAAAACGGCAAAATCCAACATGCCGTCAACAATCTGCGCTTCAATGAAATTCCGCACGATGTGAC
>JAWOHU010000229.1:0-8141 GCA_046485025.1 Cloacimonadaceae bacterium (SeqCode)
TTTGTCTGAATCCGGCACCTATTTCTACTGGCTGGAAGCTCTTGATCTGGATGGTCAGATGCAGATGTTTGGAGCAGTTTCCGTGACAATTACCTCTCAACCCGATGGTCCAGTGGTGCCTCCTGTCATTGAAACTGCGTTGCTGCAGATTTTCCCCAATCCCTTCAACCCGATGCTGTTCATTAAAGCCAACCATAAATCAGACGGAATATTGAGTGTTTCCATTTATGACCTGATGGGTAGAAAAATTATTACGCTGCAGGATGAATACTCAACCAAAGGACTCAAAAACCTTTCCTGGAACGGAAAAGATGCTGCCGGCAGAGACTGCGCATCCGGCATCTACATAGTTAAATGCCGTTCCGGAAATGAAATCAAAGCCACCAAAGCCATCCTGCTCAAATAGCAGAAATCTGTAAAAGACAATTATAAAAAAAAGCAAGGGAGCAGCATATCACTGCTCCCTTTTTACTGACTGCGGGAACTCAGCTTGGACAATGTCTATGCAGGATCCACGCTGTGGGGGAGATGGTAAGATTTGACAAAAAAGAGGCAAATCATATCTTGTTATCCGAAATGAAGAATATGAGTTTTAGGATAGTTCGGATAGCTGCTACGGGATTGCTGCTGACGGTGATTTTGATGATGCTGTTTTTAGCAGCCTGCACAAAGGAATCAAGTGCTGCAGATGAAACACGCTATGTGGTGCTGTCGCCAGAACTTGCAGAAATAATTGCGGTGCTGGAAGGGACGGAAAACATTGTCGGTATAACGGAAGAATGCACTTTTCCTCCTTCACTTGCAGGCAAAACCATTGTAGGCAAATTTGGCACTCTGAACAAGGAAAAAATCATCTCCCTGAAGCCATCCATCGTGTTTGCCACCTCCCTGGAACAGCAAGCCATTGCAGCAGAGCTGTCCAAACTCGGCATCACAGTCTTTTCAGTTTATCCCAAGTCCGTTTCAGAAATGCTGGAAGGCATCGTCAGCGTGGGCAAAGCCATTGACAAAGAGGCAAGAGCCGTTTTTGTAGCTGACAGTTTGAAGGCGGAGTTGGAGCAAATCAGTAAAAATATTGTGAATGAAAAAAAGCCGAAAGTCTATCTGGAAATCTATCGCGAGCCGCTGATGAGTGTGTCAGATCAGTCCTTTGTGGGCGAACTTATCGAACTGGCCGGCGGGGATAACATCTTTACCACTCTTGAACGCGACTACTCCAGAGTTAAGGCGGAAGACGTCATCAAAGCCAATCCGGAGATCATTATCTGCTATTCTCAGGACAGTGCTGACAACATCAGAAAACGCATGGGTTGGAAGGACATTCCGGCTGTCAAAAACAACCGTATTTACTATGAAAAAGACATCAATCCGGATTGGATTTTACGGGCCGGACCACGCTGCGTGCAAGGTGCAAGGCGCCTGCAGGAGCTCTTTTATGGCGAGTTGTATTAAACTGTCATTCCTGCGAAAGCAGGAATCTTATGTAAATTTGTTCGCACTGTCATTCCTGCGCAGGCAGGAAACAAGCCTGTTTTTTAAAAATTTAATTTATCTGTTCCCGCCCGCCACCCAAAATGGTATAGGGCAGCGCCCTATGACCCCTTTATCTGCAACACAAAATTATCACTCGTCATTCCTGCGCAACCGGGGTCCTCAAACGCCAAAGGCGGTTGGGTTGGTTCAGGAATCCAGCCTGGCTAATGTCGTAATTCTGCCTTCAGGCAGGTATCTGAAATCTGCCGCATTACTAAATACCTGCATAAATGCAGAGTTACAACACTTGCTTGAATTGCGTCTTCAAGAAATATGAAAACAGTATATCTAACAGCTATTTTGCTACTTGGTATTGTCCTTGCCTGGCTGTATCTGACAGTGGGCAATGTTGATAATAACATCCTGCTCAATGTGCGTCTGCCGCGCCTGATCCTGACATTGTTTACAGGCATCACTTTGGCAGGCATTGGTTCAGTTTATCAGATGATGCTGAATAATCCTCTGGCCGAGCCATACATCCTGGGTGTATCCTCCGGAGCCGCTTTGGGAGCGGTTTTAGCCGGTCTGGCAGGTCTGTTTATACTGATGCCGCTGTTTGGTTTTGCAGGTGCGATGCTGACTATGCTGCTGGTCTGGACTCTGGCGCAGAAGCAAGGTCAGTTCGATAAAACCCGTCTGCTGCTGTCCGGAATCATTGTCGGCATGTTTTTGTCTGCCATCATCTCGCTTTTGATGTATCTCTTTCAGCAGGATACTTTGCTGATTTTAGGCACTCTGATGGGCAACCTGGGACACATCTTTACCCTTGCGGAATACAGGTTTTTCCTTGTTCTGGCAGGGGTAAGCCTGATAATTTTATATGTGATTTACAGAGACAGTTTAACTCTGGACGTGATGAGCAGCGGAGATTTATACGCAGGCAGTGTCGGCATCAACGTGCACCGGATCAGGCAAAGACTGTTTGTGCTGTGTTCTCTGCTGACGGGCGTTGCTGTTGCCTATGCAGGCATCATTGGTTTTGTGGGACTGATAATTCCGCACATCATCAGACTGCTGGTCGGAACTTCTCAACGCAAAGTCTTTCCCCTGTCACTTTTAGCAGGCGGGATTTTCCTTTTAGCTTGCGATTTTTTGGCCATGCATCTGACCACGTTGGAACTGCCGGTAGGCGTTATCACTGCTTTTATCGGCTGTCCCTTTTTCGTGTGGCTGCTGCTGAGAAAGAAACGTGGTTAAGATTTACCGTTATTCACAAAGGAAATTCGGTTCCTTTTCTGACGTGCGGCAGATCAAAGCGATATTGGAACTGCTGACCGTTCTGGAGAAAAACATTGCTGATATCGAATACAGAAAGCTGATCATACCCGTTTTGCTGGATTGTTATGAATGGAGCAGGGAAGAAGTGAAAGAGCATTTTGTCTCTCTGCCCAAACTGAAATACATGACTGCGCCGCATGACATTCTGACCCTTGTCACAGAGTATCTGAGGTTCCACAAACCGCATTACAATGCAGCGGATTTTGAGATCAGCAGATACGACGGAATGGATCAGGACAAACTGAAACAGGTTCCCTTTCCGATTACCATAATTGCCGACAACCTGAGGTCGGAATACAATCTGGGCTCGATCTACAGAACCGCCGAATGCGTAAAAGCAGCGTGGATTTACTTCTGCGGCATCACACCCTTTCCGCCTTACAATGCCTTCAAAAAATCCGCCATGGGAACGGAAGAACGGGTCCAATACACTATCGCCTCAACCAGGCAAGCTATCAAGTGGTGCAGGGAAAAGGGGCTGCCTGTCATTGCTCTGGAAACGGTTACCACTGCCAAGTCCCTGTTTGATTACAAACCTGTACAGCCGGTGGCAGTGATATTCGGAAACGAGGCATTGGGCATAGAAGAAGATATCCTGCAGCTTGCCGACGAGATTTTATACATCCCTGTCTATGGCTGGAAGAATTCGCTCAATGTGAGCAACGCCTTTACCCTGGCGGCTTACTGGCTATCGGGAGTTATCAGCTAAAATCAAGTTTTGAAGATTTCGGCAGAATTATTCGACTTTGACTTTTATTCTGTGCGCAATTCTTCTGTCCAGAACATAGCGCGCATCGCCGACTGCTACAATCAGATTGGGTTCATCCATTTCATTGCGCAGCACCCTGACCTGAACGCCTGTGCACAGACCGCGTTCCACAGTTTTGTGGTCATTGTTGCAGGTGATGGTCACAGCGGAATTTTCCTGTGCCTGAGACAGATTTTCATATGGTCCGTGCGGACATGTTCTCTCTCTGCGCCTGCCAAAACCGCGTCCCAATCCTCTTGTAAAGCGCTTAAAAAGATGCTGCATAACTCTTTCCTCTGATAAACAGAATAATGTACTGAACTATAAAAACAACCGTTATTACAGCAAACCAGAAGCCTGCCCGGGCTGGATTTTGTCCAAATTGCGTAATCTGATAAAACAGAGTCGCTATCAGCCACGCCTGCAGGGTCAGAAAGACAAAAGCGAAAGTCATCCAACCTTTGCCATGCTCCTTCCAGAGCATGGTCAGAGCCGCCGCGCAGGGTGAGTATAGAAGTATGAAAAGCAGATAGGCAAAGCCGGATGAACCGCTGCCAAAGCGCTGTCTGACCTCGTCCTGAATGCTTTCTCCGGTCTCTGTTTCATAAAGAGACTGCAAAGAACCGACAATGGCTTCCTTGGCGAGCAGTCCGCTGAGCAGCGCCACGCTTGCCTGCCAGTTGTCTTTGGCTATGCCGAAAGGCTGAAACACCGGCGTAATAGCCTTTCCGGCTATCTCCAACAGAGAAATCCGCTCTGCTGAAGCAGTTTGGTCAGTCAATGAATTTGACTTCACGGGGATGGTTATCATCTGCAGAATATGGACGGCTACAATCACCAACAGGATGGTCTTCCCGGCTCTCAGGATAAAGTCTTTCAGCCGGTGCCAGGCGTGCATCATAATGCCGTTCAGGGTGGGCAGATGGTAAGCCGGAAGCTCCATCACAAAGTCCGCCGGCTTGCTTTTGAACAGGGTTTTCTTAAGCAGCAGGCCGGTCAGCATAGCCAGCACGATGCCAATCATGTAGAGCCCGAACACCACTATGTTAGCGCTTTTAGGAAAGAATATCATCGCCAGAAAGGTATAGACAGGTAGCTTGGCACCGCAGCTCATGAAAGGAGTCAGCAGCGAAGTCATGATCCTGTCTCGCTTGTTTTCCAGAGTCCGGGTCGCCATAATCGCGGGCACAGTGCAGCCGAAGCCCACCAGTAAAGGAATGAAAGCCTTGCCGGGCAGTCCGATTCTGCGCATGAATTTATCTGCCACAAAAGCTGCCCTTGCCATGTAGCCAGAATCCTCCAGCCAGGCTAAACTGATGAATATGAACAGGATAGGCGGAATAAATGAGGCAATTACAACCAGTCCTCCGCCGATGCCATTACTCAGAAAATCCGTCAGCCAAAGCGGTGCTGACAACGAGTTCAACACATCTGCAAACTTGCCTATAAACAGCCATCCCAAGGCAGCATTGATAAGTTTCACCAGGGGTTGGCTGGCTTTTATGGTTAAAGAAAATACAATAAACATGACAAAAAAGAACAAAGGCAGACCCAGCCAACTGCTCAGAACCAAGGTGTCAATCTTGTCGGAAAAGGTTTGCTGCCAGCCGCTTCTGCGTTTGATGACATCCAGGCTGAGACCATGAATAATTGCGTAGCGGTCATCGGCAATGACATTTCTGATTTCCTGCCCGCGATGTTTTTCAATGGCTCGGACCACTTTATCGAGCACCGACTTTTCTTCTTCAGACAATTTGGCAAGATAGGCTTCATCCTGCTCCAGCAGCTTGATGGTCAGCCATCTTGTATCAGGAACGGAGGCGAATTTAGCATAGTCAAGATTGAACTGCATCTTTACTAAAGCGTCTTCCACCACTTCGTCATAGGAGATATTGGTATCAGGTAAACTCTTTTCTGAAGCGGCTTTAAGGATTTCTTCACGCAGCGTGTTTTCTGCCTGTTTCCGGAAAAGCTGCATAGGAACCACGCTGCAGCCCAGATGCCTCTGCAGATGCTCAAGCTCGATTCTGACCCTGTTCTGCTCTGCGATGTCCAGCATGGTGAGCACCACCAGCAAGGGCACTTTCATTTCCAGAAGCTGCAGTGTGAGATAGAGATTGCGTTCCAGGTTGGAGGCGTCCACGACGTTGACAAGCAGGTCTGGCTTGTTCTGCAGGATATAATTACGGGTAACTTTTTCATCCAGAGTGGTGGCAGCCAGTGAGTAGATCCCGGGCAGGTCTATCACCTGAAATTCTTTATTCTGAAACGAATACCTGCCTTCCTTGTGCTCGACCGTGACCCCGGGCCAGTTGCCAACTGTCTGCCGGCTGCCGGTTAAGATATTGAAAACAGTAGTTTTCCCGACATTGGGATTACCGATCAGAGCAATGGAGAAATCCGCTTTATTCATAGTTTATTGAGACTCATTTGCAGCGTTCCGGCACTTCCAGCATAAACCATTGATAATAAGACTGATGTCGTCTATCTGAAAGTTCAACGTTTTGGCTTTCTGGTGCAGGAGTTTGACTATTTCCTGCATGTCCGTTTCCAGCACGGCACCGCAGTTTTTGCAGACCCAGTGCGCATGCCTGGGATGCCCCAAAATGTGTTCATAGGTGTCTCTGGTTTCGCTGCGCAAAGACCTCTGGATCAGGCCAGCTTCCACCAGCAGGGGAATGGTTCTGTAAACCGTGGCGCGCGAGACATCTTTGCTTTTGCTGCGGATGCTTTCATAGAGCTGTTCAATGTCAAAGTGCTCATGCAGGGCAAAGATACTGGACAGAATCATCCTGCGCGGGCGGGTAAACTTCAGTCCTTTCTGTTCGAGAAAGGCTTTAAAGATAGTTTCATGGTCCTGCATAAGACACTCCTTCATTATGAGAATGAATCTCATTTTACTGTTATGCTTTCCCTGTCAAGCTTTTCCTGTTCTGACATTTAACTTACTACCATTACGGAGTCAATACGGAGCCAATACGGATTAAACCCGTAATGACTCCGTATTGACTCCGTATTGCTAGTATGTGCCCTCACTGAAAACTTCAAGTTTCATCATTAAAACTTCAAATGTCCAAGTGAGTGCGATTTGAAGTTTGGGGTGAGGGTTTATAAAGTTCGCGGATGAACACCTGATCCGCTTGATTTGAAAGAGAGGCATAATTAACTTGGCAGCAGGGATGTTTCGAGTAATTTATCTTCAGAATGTAGATTAGGTAGTAATGAAGAACACCCTTTGCTTTTTTCATCAGTACACCTTATCTTATGTTATTCAGGAAAACGGAGGCACTGGAGAAAGAAGATGACAATTGAGATAATGATTGTTCTTGCAATATTATTATTCACTGTTATAATGCTTGTCTTTGAGGTTCTACGAATCGACCTCATCGCCATTCTCTGTATATTGTCACTGGGATGGACCGGCATCCTGACCCCGACAGAAGCTCTCTCGGGTTTTTCAAGCAACGCTGTGATTGCTATGATGGCTGTTATGATCATGGGCAACGGAATCTCCCGGACAGGTATTATGAATAAATTTTCCAGCTATATCATTCATTTGGCAGGTAAAAGCAGACAGAAGCTGATTGGAATTGTTTCTGCTTCTGTTGGTTTGCTCTCAGCCTTTTTGCAGAATGTCGGTGCAACAGCCTTGTTTTTACCTGCGGTTCTCAATATTTCAAAAAGAGAAAAAATACCAGCATCTGAACTGATTATGCCATTGGGGTTTGCTGCTATTTTAGGAGGCACCCTAACTATGGTTGCCTCAGGTCCTTTATTACTTATAAATGATATTTTACGTGATGCAAAACTTGATCCGTATGGCTTATTTGCTGTCACACCCGTTGGCTTGGTTCTTCTATTTGCGGGAATACTATATTTTGTTTTACTCGGGAGATGGGTTTTACCCCATAGTGAAGCAAAAGATGTAAAAGAATCAGAGCAGAAAAAAATAATCGATACCTGGCACTTGCCTTATACTATTTATCACTATACAATCCCGTCCGGCAGTAAACTCATTGATGAAACACCAGAGAGTTCAGGACTATGGAGTCATTATAATCTCAATATACTGGCCGTCTCTGATGAAGAGAACATTCAATATGCCCCATGGCGAAAGACACGTTTCAAAGACACTCAAGAGCTGGTTCTTCTGGGCGATAGCACAGTTATTGAAAAATTTGCTGCTGATTTTGGACTTCAATTCAGAGAAAAGCTTGATGAATTTTCAGACTTGAATGATCCAACTTCTGCCGGATTTGTTGAACTCATTATTCCACCTCAATCTCTTATGGTTGGTAAAACAATTCGGGAAATAGCATTTCGATACAATTTTGCTGTTGAGCCTGTCATTCTTTTTAGTCGTGACCGGCAAATCAAAGGTGACTTTTCTGATCACAAAATAAAATCCGGCGACATGCTTATTGTTCATGGACTGTGGGAAAATATGCTGCGCCTAAAAAACAGCAAAGATTTTATTGTGATCACATCATTTGAATCAGAAAAAAAAGAAGAAGTTGGCAAAGCCTGGATAGCGGGGCTTTGTTTTCTTGGTGCCATCGGATTGACTTTATTTGGATTTCCC
>JAWOHU010000272.1:0-6222 GCA_046485025.1 Cloacimonadaceae bacterium (SeqCode)
AGAGCAATGTAATATCTGGCATCATTTTTCATAGTTCGGCTGATTCCACGTGTGCCCAGGACTTTTTGAAACTGAGCCAGAGAATTGGCATAATCTTTTTGGTCAAAATAGTTTCTGCCCAATAGATATGATGCTTCTTTGGCATAAAGAGATTTGGGATATTGAGCCAGCAGCCTTTCCAGCCAGAATTGCGACTTGACGTTATCTTTATCCTGCACGGCAAAATCAGCCAGCAGCAGCAATGCTTGAGGATGCCATTTCTCTTTATCGGGTTGTCGGATATAATCTGTCAGCACATATTCAGCTTCATCAGGGTCATTTATTTGTCTGTATGATTTTGCCAGATACAGAGTGGCTTCAGGAGCATAGGGGCTGTTGGGAAAATTGCGCAGGAGGCTTTCAAACTGATCTTTTGCCTGATACTGGCTGTTCCCGCGATAGTACAAAGCTTTTGCCAGCAGAAACAGAGCATCGTCAGCTTCGGAGCTGTTTTTTCTCTCTGTTAAAATATAGCCGCATTTCTGAATTGTTTTATTATATTCATCAATGGCTTGGGGAGTAGGTTTGCCGGATTGATTCAGGGCTCTGTTTTGAGCAGTGTTGAAATACTTCCTGGCATTATATAGTGAATTGTCATAACTGCATCCGATTGTGATCAGCAAAATACCTGTCAAGGCAATGAGGGAGAGGGTTTTTATGTATGATTTCATTGGGTGGATTTCTATTTCAGGGTTATCATATCTTTGATGATGACAGAAATCTGATTTGATTTCAACCAGCTTTTAATAAAGTTGAGATCTTCATACATGATTCTGTCACGTTTTAGTTGTTTGACAGATTTTCTGAGCTCTGACTTCACTTGTTCTATTACAGGCGAACTGGGTATTTTTCTGTAATCCAGTGCCTGAGCGGCTGCCATCAGTTCTATGGCTAAAACTGTATTGACGTTTTCCACAATCTGCAAAACTTTGTTGGCTGAAATTGAGCCCATGCTGACGTGGTCTTCCTGATTGGCTGAGGTGGGAATGGAATCAACTGAAGCAGGATGAGCCAGCACTTTATTTTCCGATACTGATGCTGCTGCAGTTACTTGCGCAATCATCATACCGGAATAAATTCCTGGCCGGAGTGCCAAAAAGGCTGGCAGTCCTCTGTTCAGATGCGGATTGAGAATCTGTTCAATTCTGCGCTCTGAAATGTTTGCCAGTTCGGAAAGTGCAATTGCCATCGTGTCAAGTGATATGGCAAGAGGTTCGCCATGGAAGTTGCCGCCTGAGATTACTTTGTCCTCATCTGGAAAAATCAGAGGGTTGTCAGTGGCGGAGTTAATTTCAATTTCCAGGGTTGTTTTTACATATTGAAGCGCGTCACGGACAGCGCCATGTACCTGGGGAGTGCATCTCAGACTGTAGGGGTCCTGCACATTGCCGCAATCCAGATGAGATTTGCGCAACTGGCTGTTATTCAATACAGTTAAAATGTTATTCGCACTCTGAATCTGTCCCTGATGCGGTCGCAGATTATGTATCAGTTCATCAAACGCCTTGGTGGTGCCTTTCATCGCATCAATAGACATAGCAGCAATCAAATCGGCACTTCTAATCAGGTTTTCAGCTTCCAGATAGGCCAGAACTCCGATTCCGGTCATAACCTGAGTACCGTTATTTAGAGCAAGTCCTTCTTTGGCAGCCAGTTTGATTGGTTGGATTCCTGCTTTCTTCAGAGCTGCCTTACCTGAAATTACTTTGCCTTTATATTCGGCTTTGCCTTTGCCAATTAGGACCAAAGCCAGATGTGAAAGGGGGGAGAGGTCACCGCTGGCACCGACAGAACCTTGTCTTGGAATGACAGGATGGATGCCTGCATTCAGCATATCTATCAGAGACTGCAGGGTTTGCAGTTTGATTCCGGAATGACCTTTGGCCAGGACATTTGCCCGCAGCAGCATTATTGCCCTGGTCTGAGCCCTGTCATAAGGCTGGCCGACACTGATGGCATGGCTCATAATCAAGTTTTCCTGTAATTCATCTATGTGACGGGATGAAATCGTTACATTACTGAATTTGCCAAAACCTGTTGTAAGTCCGTAGATGATTCTGCCTTCGGAAATAATCTTATCCACATAATCTCGGCATTTTATTACTTTTTCAGCCGCTTCTTCAGACAAGCTTACCTTCACCTCATGCACAGCAACTGCATGAATCATTTCCAAAGTTAAGGTGTTTCCATCAATTTTGATGTTCTGCATCAATCTGCTCCGTAATTCTCATATCTTTCCATACAGGCTTTTCAGACCCCGCCTCATAGAATTTATACCATTATAATATAACGCCTGATTTTGTCAAACAACCTGATACATATCCTGATTATGTAGCAAAAACCGGAGCATATTTTATGATTTCTTAAAGCATACAATTTCATCACGTCTCACATAATAGCATTACGCTACCAATACGCTATCATTACGGATTAAATCCGTAATGACTCCGTATTGACTCCGTAATGGTAGCATGGGACAAAAATCAGAAAAAGGCTGTCATTCTCAGTATTTAAAAGCATCAGACCCAGTTTTGAGCCGGATTTTTAACTGTAACATGTTTATAAATCAGAAAACCAGCATTTTGTATTGACAATATTAATGCTGCTATCAATAATGTTTTATGAATAAATATTAAATAGTAGAGTTGAGATTATATAGTTATGGAGGATTGGTAAGTATACATGCTGAAAGCAAGTTACAAAGAGAATGCCTGTATGCTTTTTATTGTTATTTTTATTGCACTTGCGATTTATGCTTGCGGCATAAAAGACGATAATAAAATCCAGTCCGAGATAAAAGGCAGCATCCATCCTTCCGATTCGATTCAATTTAAAACAGTGAGATTAAAGCTTCATTGGCTTCACCAGGCGCAGTTTGCCGGCTTTTATGTGGCTCAGGAAAGGGGATTCTATTCGGATTATGGCATCAACGTAATAATTGATATGGGCGGTCCTGACGACCCTTCCTCGACTGCCTTGACGGATAACAAAGCTGATATTGTCCTGATGTTTTTATCCAAAGCTCTGCGGGAAATTGATAATGGCAATCAGATAGTAAATCTGGCTCAGATTGCACAAAAGTCATCGTTTTTATTGGTGGCAAAGAAGAATAACGGTATCAGGCAAATACAAGATATTAATAATAGAAAAATTGGCATCTGGGCGACTGATTTCAAAGAACCTTCTTTGATTTTCTTAAACAAACACAAAATCTCAGCTCAGATCATACCCATATCCTGGACTACAAATGTGCTTGCCTTTGATGTTGTAGACATTATGAATATGATGGTTTACAATGAGTATGACATATTTGTCAACACTGGATATGACCCCGACGAACTGACAGTATTTCCGCTGGCGGAATACGGAGTCAACATTCCCGAAGACGGAATCTATTGTCTGAGAGAATATTATGAAGAAAATCAGGAACTCTGTCATGACTTTGCCGAAGCCACCATGCAGGGCTGGATTTATGCTCTGAATCACGAAGAGGAAACTCTTTCGCTCGTGCTCGACTACCTCAAACAAAACCATCTGCCGGCTAATATTCCTCATCAAAGATGGATGCTACAAAAAATCCGTGATTCAGTTCTATATAATATGAACCACTTTGGCAAACTTTCCGAAACGGACTATGTTGCATCAGTTGAAATGATGCAAAGCTGCAACATAATTAAAAGCCATATTCCATACAGGGAATTCATTGGTTATGCAGTTGCTGAGTAAAGTTAAACAGACCTTTGCGTTTCAGCTTGTCTTTTTTATCTTCATCTTCACTTTGCTGATTTTTGTGCTGATGTTTGCAGTAAATTCCTATATGACCAGAAAAATCATGGTGCAGAATGCAGCACAGATAGCCCGAAACCTATCACAGGAGAACATTAATAAAATTGAAGGCATTCTTTCCGGAATTGAAGAGCTGACTTTTACTACTGCACAGCTGATTGGTTCCGGAGTCTTGACAGAAACGTCACAGCAAGATTATTTATCCGATTTGATCAACCGCAAAAATGAAATTGTGGCTGTAACAATAGCCTTCACTCAAGATCAATTGTCCCAAAAACAGAATCGTTACTCTTTTGTTTATCACTTTGACCAAAACAAACTCTCACAGGTAGATATCACTCTGCAGGCTAAAGACTATCAGATTGAAGACTGGTTTCTGATACCTGTTGCCAAAAACTCAGATTACTGGTCTGAACCATGGATTGACACAAATATTGGCACTTTCCCCATCACATCATATTCGGTGCCGATAATTAACAACAACGAAGTTATCGGAGTTGTCAGAGCTGATGTATCACTCGAGGTTCTTCAGCAAATTGTTTCTTCGGTCAGATTGCTCAAAACAGGATATGCCATTCTGATTACAGGAAACGGAACTTTCGTTACCCATCCTGCCGATAGCCTGATTCTGAATTACACAATCTTCAGTTATGCCAAGCAAATCGAGGAGCCTGCTCTGCATGATATCGGCAAGGAAATGGTTAAAGGTTACAGCAGTTTTGTCAGATTACAGAAATCACAGATATACTCCAAAAGATGGCTGTATTTTGCACCTATCAGTCTCAATAAATGGTCCATCGGAGTGATATTTCCCGATAATGAGATTATGGCTGACCTGAAGAAGGTAAATCTGATTTTCAGTGCTATTCTGGGGCTCGGGCTCATCTTGCTGTTGACTTTGATTTATACCAGGATTCGCACTATCTTTCGACCTCTTAAGACACTTGTAAACGCTACTAGCAAGATTGGAAGCGGCGATTTTAATGTTCAGGTGCCGGAAAATAAACTGAACAATGAAGTGTCCATGCTTTCAGATTCCTTTACCAAAATGCAGTCCGAACTGAAGACATATATGGGCAACCTGGTCAAAACGACTGTGGAAAAAGACAAAATATCCTCTGAAATCCGCTTTGCTGCACAAATTCAGCAGAGAATCATTCCTTCCAATATTAACCTGCTGACAGATATAAAAGAAGTAAGTGTTTTCGGGATTCTGGAAGCGGCGGATGAAATTGGTGGCGACTTGTATGATGCTTTCATGATAGATGAAAGAAGACTCTGCTTTGCCATAGCCGATGTATTTGGAAAAGGAATTGTGGCATCCATGCTGATGACCATGGTCCAGACGCTGATTCGTTCACAGGCAAAGTATTCTCAGACTGCGGTTGATATTGTCAGAGAAGTCAATACCTATTTATGCGAAAACAACAAGCAGTCCAATTTTATTACAATGATAGTCGGCATCCTTGATTTGAAAACAGGCAGCGTCGAATTTTGCAATGCGGGACATACTCCAATTTACATCAGAAAGTCAGACCGGCAATGCGTCCGCTATGGTGACACTCACTGTACAGCACTTGGCATGTTTGAAGATTTGGAGATTGAATCATCTACTTTGCAGTTGGATATGCAGGATTTCATAATTCTTTTCACAGACGGGATTACAGAAGCGATGAGCGATAAGGAAGCTTTCTTTGGCTATCAGAGACTGGAAGAGCTTATCTGCAGCTTGCAGAATCCAACTCCGGAAGGAATTGTGAAAACTATTCTGAATGATGTGCGCAGATTTACAGGACAGGAAAACCAGACTGACGATCTGTCAATTCTGGTTATCAAATTCAATCACCCCAAATCCTGACCCAATCACTGTTTTTTATATAATTCTATCAGTTCATTTGTGGCAATGGCAGGTGTAATTTCTCCGGATAAAACTTTCTGTCTTGATTTCTGATATTGTTCTGCCAGGTCTTTGTTGCTGAAAAACAGATTTGACAAGGCTTCCATTAACATTGAATCCAGCCATTGCAGGTTCTGCTCGGTGCGTCTTTGTTCAAATACTCCATTGGCTTGTGTCACTTTAACAAAGTCATTTATCAGTTGCCAGATTTCCGGTATGTTATCTCCTGTCAGAGCTGAACAGGTAATTGCAGTTGTAGACCAGCCTTTTGTAGCAGGCTGGAGATAGTGTAGCACCTGTTTTATATCTACCGCGTTGGATTGAGCTTTTAACAGGTTCTCGCCATCTGCTTTGTTGACTGCAATCAGATCCGCCAGTTCCATAATGCCTTTTTTGATGCCCTGCAGGTCATCTCCAGCGCCTGTTATCTGCAATAATAAAAAGAAATCCACTATGGAACGCACAGTTACTTCGGATTGGCCGACTCCGACTGTTTCTAT
>JAWOHU010000046.1:0-7885 GCA_046485025.1 Cloacimonadaceae bacterium (SeqCode)
AATGCTGCCCGGCGGCGCTCATCTCGAAGGAGGGCGCCCTCGACTGGCTCTGCTGGCCCCGCTTCGACTCGGCCCCCCTCTTCTCGTCGCTGCTCGATCCGCGCGGAGGCGCGTGGCGGATCTCCCCGCGCGGGCAAGCGAGCGCGTCACATCGCTACATCGACGAGACGAACGTCCTCGAGACCCGCTTCTCGGCCCCCGAGGGGGAGGTCGTGCTCACCGACTTCATGCCCGCGGCCGACGAGCGCCACCGCGACCGCTCGCTCCTGCCGGAGGACTGCCTCGTGCGCATCGTGCGCTGTACGCGAGGAGCGCTCGAGCTCGACCTCGAGTACGCGCCGCGACCCGACTTCGGGATTTCAAGCTGGAAGCCATATTCCGGCTTGACTTTATGTTCTATCTGAATGGCTTTGGAAACGAATTCATCTATGCTGTCAAAAGGATGGAGTTGCTTGCCGTCCAAATCCACTGAGGTGTCCCAGGGTCTGACAGTATCAAGTTTCAGCACTTCCTGACGGTGTTTATTCAGTTCTCCGCAGAAGGGCACGACCACTTTCTCCACCGCCTCGTGAAACTTATAAATATCTTCCGGAGTGTAAGAAAAGCGTCCCATCGCCTGATGCATGTAATCTCTGTAATTATCATAGCCGGCATTGGCGGCGATGTTCAGGCGCAGGCTTTTCAGTTCGTCAAACAGCTTGTCCAGTTCGTCTCTTTGCTCAGCATAGCAGTTCAGCATCAGACGCCAGGCCTGTTCACGTTTGGTTCTGTCCTGGTCTTTGAGAAAAACTGACAACTGGGCGGGAGTTCTGTCTTCACCTTCAAACAGAGCGCTCATTTTGCTGACGATAGCGCCGTATTGGGTGGCGAGTTCCTGCTCCTGCACTTTGAGAGAAACGTTCTCCTCGCGGAACAGCTCGATCTCATTGGCAATGATCTTTTCCAAGTGCGCATACTGGTCCCGGGGCAGTTCAGCCCTGGCGGGAGAGTTGTAGAAAATCTGCTGCAGCTTGAAGCGGAAGGGCTCGCAGGGTGCATAGACATTGGCGTTATAGTCGTTGAAAGCTTTGGCGTATTCCTCTTGATCGGCATATTGGGTCATTTTGATGTAACGCCAGGAAAGCTCATCAGACAAGGCTTTGAAGAGTTCGGAGGCGTGTTCCAGCAGGTTGAGCAGCTCTGCTGTCGTTTCCGGAGCGCGGTGCGTCAGCTTTTCCAGTTCGGCTTTAACATCTTCCCAATTGGTGATATCCAGCATCGGACTCAGGAATTTGGATGCTGTTTTAGATAGTTTCTGATCAGTAAAAATCATTTATACTCCGCAAACTTATTTATGTCTGAGCAGTTTCCACAGCATCAGGACCAGGATGGCACCCGTGATGGCAGTTTCTTTAAAAGACATGACAGGATAAAAGCGGACTTTTTCGCCCTTAAAGACAAAAATGCCGATGGGACTGGTCTGCATGCCGCCCCCGCCGCCCATGCCTGAGTTTTCCTGTTTGGGCTTGTCTTCGTGTTTGGCTTCAATCATTTCTTCAGAGGTGTCGTCAATGGTGTGCACTTTTTCTTTTTTCTTCTTTTTGCCGGCAGTGCCGCTGCCGCCGCCAAAACCGTAAGCCACTCTGGCTACAGGGATTACTGTCAGGTCGCCCAAGCTCTGGGGATTGCCGAAAGATAGCTCCACTCCGCCGTAGTGTTTGAGCTTATCGATTACTTTTTGTAAAATCTCCATGACTTCCATAATAAACCTCCATGTATTTTGCTATAGTTTTTGATGTTACCAGTTTGTCAATAGCATTGTCCCAAATCCTTAGAAAACTGCAATGTTAATTTCAATAACTGATAATGATTGATAAAACAAGAAATTTGTTGTGACCTTGCCAAGTCCGTCAGGACGTAATTAATTAGCCCAGCAATTCATTGCTGGGTAACAATGTAAAACGGGTTGAGTCCGTCAGGACGACACAACATCCCGATTAATTTGCAGATTTGTTTTGTCTGTGCCGTCCTGCCGGACTTGATTTTTTTTCTTTCAAAACCCAGCACTCAAAGTGCTGGGCTATTTAGTATCGTCCCTACGGGACTAAGTAGTGAAAAAAAAGAGCCAGCGTAGTTCCTGTTTGGGGTGGCAAGCCCCTGCTTGCCACTTGCCAAGCGGGAGCTTGGCAACCCTTATAAAAAAAGAGCCGGCGTGGTGCCGGCTCCAGTTTGGTTGCCTAGATGGATGGGTTTATTTATTCTATCACAATTTCTTTTTGAGGAGCAGCTTCTTTCTTGGGAATGCTGAGCTTGAGGACTCCGTCTTCCATTTTTGCCTGGATCTTTGCCACGTCGGCGTTTTCGGGCAGGTAGAGGTTACGGCGGTAGTTGCCGCTATAGCGTTCGCAGCGGTACATGGTGCCTTTTTTCTCTTCTTTCTTGTTCTCGCATTTGGCTTCAATCAGCAGTTGGTTGTCATGCACGGAAATTTTCACATCTTCCTTTTTGAAGCCAGGAAGATTTGCCATCAGCTCGAATTCCTTTTCCTGTTCCACAATGTCCATCGCCATGGCTTTGAAATCGTTGCCGGAATCCTCTTCGTAGTAACGGTTGAAGAAATCGTCGAACAAATTCAGCATGCTCATCATAGGCTTGAACTCAGTGTTCCTGTTGTAAGGTACGAGTTTCATTTTTTCCTCCTTGGGTTTAATGTTCTGACTACATAATAATCAGGCGTGGAAAAAAGGCAAGAAAAAATTAGCAATCTATTGGAGAGACTGCCAGTTTATCCCGCTATGCTTTCTTAATTATATACATTTGCAATATATTACAACATAATAAGTCAGCTCATCAGGGACGCCCCACTCCTTTTTCTTCTTCTTCCCGTCCCTAAATCAAAGTCAATTTGCTGTCAATTACCAGTCGATATCCAGTCGAATTAAAGTCAACTGGATATCGACAGGATATCGACTGAATATCATTATGCATTTAAGCAGGGAAAGAGCAGGAAGCAGTGATGTTTTCCGGAGTTTAGTAATGAAGATGAACAAAATCAACCCCGTAGGGGTGAAATATCATAGCCTGGGGTGCACCCCGGTATTGGATTTGTTGAGAATAAAACCTGAAAAGGTGACATAACATAGCCTGGGGTGTAAACCCCAGGTCAGATTCATACAGATTTAACCCCTTGCGGGTGATACCATCTGCATGTCAGGCTTGTGTCACCCGCAAGGGGTTCATTCTTCTCTTTTCTTTTTACTGGGGTTCACACCCCAGCCTATGTTCTATCGCTCCTGTGGAGCTAAATGGATGACTATTTTTCTATTATCATCCGAAATTATCTACTTGAAGTGAATGATTTTTGTGGAATAGACCATTGTATCGTCAAATCGTATTGATAAAACATAAATTCCATTATTAAGATCTGAATCAAAGTGAACTATAGGAACCAAAGTAAAATTGTCAGAATCAATCCCCTTTTTATGATACAGCCTTCTGCCTTTAATATCATAAACACTGATTTCTGCTTCAGACTTATCCTGAATACCGGTTAAGGCAATAGTAATATTATCTCTAAAAGGGTTAGGATATATCTTTATCTTTTCAGCTAAATAAGGTATAACATCATCAGTTATACTCACATATTGTTCAGTCAAGATAGTAGCGTAGTTATTAAATAGACTTAAAGAATATTCATTGGAAAAAACAATAAATTCCGGATAGCCATCCTGGTTCATGTCGCCGAGGTAATAACCAAGTCCGTAACCACTATTGAGGTCTTCTCCTGTGTATATAAAATCATAACTCAAATCCAAGTTTGAGCTCGTTTGTTCATAAACAAGGAAATTCCCGTATTCGGGTCCTCCCTGCTGCATAGCATAGTTCTGAATACAAAAATCTGCGTAGCCATCATCATTCATATTACAATAGAAAAGCAGATTTTTCATTACATATGGTGGTAAATCATAATCTGTTATCGTTAAAGAAGCAAGATTAATACCTCCATAAATGACTTTCAACCTTGGACCCGAAGATGTATATAAAATGAAACTTATATCATCATATCCATCACCATTCATATCTCCGTCCGCCAGTATATTGGATATATTACCTTGATTGCTGCTAAAAAGTTGATACTCATGGGAAGGAATGTTATTTATGACTGTTCCACCTAAATGGATATCCAATACATACTGATATTGCTCATAATTTACTATGTTTGTTTTTCTTTTATATACAATATCATCAAAGCCATCACCGTTAATATCTCCTATACCTAAGCCATATCCAAGATTTTCGTTGGTAACAGTTCCTCCAACGTAAAAATCACATTCAGCATCAAATTGCGGACCTCCTAAAAAAGCCCAGATATGTCCAAACCAATAATCCTGTGGACCTCCACCTGAGATGATTAAATCGTTGTAACCGTCACCGTTTAAATCGAAATCTGTCAGAATATATGACCCGAAGAAAAGCCAAAAAGTATCAAAACTGTAATAATCAGTTCCATATAAGACTACATCTGGTTGTCCTGATAAATTGGAGCTTCCATAATAGATTAAAACTGCTCCCGAACTATATATTCCATAATCTTTTGAGCCAACAACAAGGTCGTCAATTCCATCTCCGTTTATGTCACCTGAGTAGGAGATAGCTGAACCAAAACTCCCGAAGTTCGAGTTTGGAGCGTTGATAGTAAATTCCGGAGTATCAGTGCTGTCGGGTATAGAATGATAAATACTGATTTGGGCACCAATGGTTGCAGCAATAGTATAATTAGCAGTAGCGTAAATCAAGTCCGGATGCCCGTCACCATTGATATCCCCATTTGCCTTTATGTGATATATAAAGTCATAATCAGGCGAGCAATTAAATCGGGCTATTTCTTGCAGAGGTACTTGACAAAAAGCACAGACGGAAATATAAACAATGAGTACAATTAATATTGTCTTGTTCATCACTCCCCTCCGGTGAACTCTTAAGGCAAGTATGTTTATAAAAATCCTATTTAAAGATTCGGGCTCAGGGGCTGAGTCTATGTTTTATATGTAGAAGCAGCTATAGACGGTTTGTTCTGCCGCCTGCACTTTAAATTTCTTATTAGCGGGAACTGTAAAGGTCTGGCCCTTGCCATACATTTGCCAGTCATCGGTTCCGGGAAGCAGAACTGACAGGGTTCCGCTGATGATGGTCATGTACTCAATGGTGGTCGTCCCGAATTCATATTCACCTTGTTCCATAACACCTACAGTTGCATTGCCGTCCTTGTTGTTAAAGGCGATGGACTTGACTTTGCCGTCAAAATACTCGTTGACTTTAAGCATAGAATTCTCCTTGCTATTATAAATATTATTAAATCAGCCGCCGCTGATCAGATGGATAACTGCAACCTCTGCTCCGGCCGGAATTACAGTTTTGTCATACTGGTCTTTTTTGACGAGAGTGCCGTTGAGTTTGATGACCAGCATGCGGAAGGTGTAGTTCATTTTAGTCAGCAAAGCCGCAATGGTAAGCCCTTCCTCCCACTCAACCGGGTTGCCGTTAACAATGATTTTGTCCATATATATTTTTCCTGTTTGCGTCTCTGATACAAAATTTCAGCGGCGGGTAAGCAAGTCAACCAGAATTTTTGCGGCTCAGTCCAGCAGTTCTCCTGTGTAGAGGTCAGCCTGAAAGTGTTTGGTGCCGATGGTGATATCGCCTCTCCCGCTGCCAATCATAATCTGGACGTCCCTGTGGATACTGGTTTCGTCATAGGGAGTGCCGCTGACGAAGTTCACGACGGTATCGAGCGAGCCTGTGATGATACCTGTAATCCCTTGGTAGAAGTTATATTGCGTAGTTCTGGGAATGACGAGG
The DNA here is from genome assembly GCA_046485025.1 of Cloacimonadaceae bacterium (SeqCode). Taxonomy (GTDB): domain Bacteria; phylum Cloacimonadota; class Cloacimonadia; order Cloacimonadales; family Cloacimonadaceae; genus UBA5614. Next base: position 5,839 of record JAWOHU010000046.1, read on the forward strand.
TTGGAGATAGTCAAAGCTGCCGTGTGGTCGGAGGTTCGCACTCTGCTCCAGCCGCTGATGGTGTCCATTCCGGCTTTGTAGTAATATCCGTTGAGCAGGACCTGGGGTTTATGCGCTTCTGTGACAGACCAGTTAAAGTCAAGAGAGTCAAGCATATGATGAATTCTGCGGGTTTTGAATTGTCCCTCTGCCTGCATAAGTTTGAACATCACAATGCGCGCCGTGTCCAGACCCGTGACATAATACTTCTGGGCATAGCCTTCTGTATTTCGATATTGCAGAGTGTAGCGTCGCTCGATGTGGGCAAAAGGCACTTCATCAGATGAGCCTCTCACCTTTTCAATCGTGATGTTCCAAAGCCCCATCGAGTTGTCATAGGTTTTGTTGATGGTGACATATTTGGAAGAATGATTCTCCGCAAAGGTTTTTCCCACCCGGGTGGTATCATAAACCAGAAAATCCTTGAGGTCAGAAATCTGGTCAAAAACACCGCCGGGCTGGATGCCCAAAGTGGAGGCAATGGTTTCACCCACGTCGCGGTCAGGCGTCAGGCTTTCGCTCTCTTTTTCCGCACAGGCGAACAAAACAATCATAAAGACAAAAGAAAGAATCAGACAAAAAGTAATTTGGTATGTTTTTGCATGCATCTTAACCTCCCCGGACCGGCTTTACAAAGGACTTTTGTTCTCGCCAGTCAGTCCGTCACAAAAACCTCAGCATTTGATTTAATAGAAAAAGCAAGTGCGGATAACTGTCAAGAAAGAATTATGAGTTGACAAAAAATACGAGGCGAAAAGATTGGCTTGAAGTAAGATAGAAAAGACCCTTGAAGGAGACAGATAAATGAAACAGGGAATTCATCCTAAATACGAAAAAGTCGTGGTCAAATGCGCTTGCGGCAATACATTCGAAACAAAGTCAACCAAAACCGAAATGAATGTGGATATCTGCAACGTGTGCCACCCTTTCTACACAGGCAAACAGAAGATTTTGGATACCGCAGGACGCGTCGAGAAATTCAACAAAAAATACAACCTCAAAGACCAGAAATAGAGCGCTTTAGCCCTAACGCCATTTTTCCGTTACCCTGGAGAAATGGCGTTTTTGCATATATGGATTATAATTAAAACAACGCTGCCCGCAAAGAAATAGTCTTTCAAAAACCGGGTCGAAGGGCGCAGCCCTTCACCTTAGGGGTGGCGGGCGGGAAAAGATAATTCAGATAATTAATAGCTGGTCCCAAAATAATGCCAGGGATTACTTTATTAAAAGGAAATTATGGAAGAAAAGAAACAGATATACGTAGGCGGACAGGCAGTCATAGAAGGCGTTATGATGCGCGGTCCGGAGCATCTTGCCACTGCCATACGCCGCAAAGACGGCAGTGTGGAAGTCTGGAAAAAGCCCTTTAAGACTATCACAACCCAGGTCAAATTCTACGGGCTGCCCATCATCAGAGGCTTTGTCTCACTGATAGAAATGCTGAAAATCGGTTTGTCAACGCTGACCTGGTCAGCCAACCGCTTTGAACTGGACCTGACGGAAGAAGAAAAAGGCAAACCCAAATCCGCTAAACGCGAAAAAGCGGAAGAGTATCTGACCTTTGCAGTGGCTTTCGGACTGGCTTTTCTGCTGTTTGGTCTGCTGCCTTACAAACTCAGCGACTGGATGAATCTGGGCAAAAAAGACTTCTTTTTCAACCTCTTTGCCGGCGTCATCAGAATCGTCTTTTTCGTGATCTATATCTATGTTATAAGCAAGCTTAAAGATATCAACAGAGTGTTCCGCTACCACGGCGCTGAGCATAAAAACGTTAATGCCTATGAGCACGACACACCTTTACAGGTAAAAGAAATCCAACAATGGACAACTCTGCATCCCAGATGCGGCACCAGTTTCATGTTCTTTGTGCTGCTGATTTCCATTCTGGTTTTTTCTATTGTGGATACGTTTGTGTCCGTCGTTATCCTCAAGGACGCAGTTCCTATGCTGCTGCGGCTGAGTTATCACATTCTGATGATTCCACTGATCTCAGGCATTTCTTATG
>JAWOHU010000064.1:0-11332 GCA_046485025.1 Cloacimonadaceae bacterium (SeqCode)
TGCGGATTTATCACCACGGGCAGGTTTTTGGGCTCAACACCAAGAGGCAAAGTCAAGTAGCCCTTGATTTTAAGTCCGTCCCGGCTGGTGTATTCAATAGGTTTCATTTCTGCCAGTTCATGTTCTTTGAGCCAGGGTGCGATGTCAAAGAGCTTGGTCAGGTTCCAGGTTGGTACATCCAAAAGATAATAGGTGCCGATATTGCGGTCGCTGCGGGAAATGATGATAAATTTACTTTCGTCTTTGGAGACGGAAGACACGGTGTTGTCATAACCCGGTAATTGCTTTTCCACGAAGTCCTGAATCTTTTGCCTGAAATCATCCAGCCTGTCGTAATGGCCTTTTTCCGTATAATAATAAACGCCGGAAATGGTCTTGCGCTTTCTGGAATAGAGCAGAGTTTCCACATCGACCTCGGGATGCTCGTAAATCAGCTTGCCGGGTTGACGGGTCTGCAGGTCAAATTCATAGATGGCTGCCTTGTCGCGTCCCAGTCTGGAAGTGACATAAAAGGTTTTGTTATCGGAAGTGAATAACAGGGGTGAAGCAGTTTCCCGGAAATCATAACAGGCAATTTCCTGCCAGGGTTCCGCTTCTGTCTCGCGGTAAAGAATGGCGATATTAGCGCCGTCGGAAGTGTAGGCCAGACGCAGCTTGCCGTCATGGTCAGTGAGCCAGCCGACTACATTTCCGGGATTTTCCGCTATCTGGGTAAACTCGCCGGTCAGGACATTCAGACGGAACACGTCAAAAACTTCCGGATTGCGCTTGTTCATGGAAAACAGGATATGCTCGTCATCATCTTCCAAATCATCCACAATGCCGCACTTTACGTTTTCAAAAGGAGTGAACTCCACCGGCATGGAGCCATCCCAGTTCACGCCATAGAGACGGGTGTTTTCGTCTCCGCCCTTATCCATAATGTAAACGAGGGTGTCTTTGCCGGACCAGAAGTAGCCATAAACACCTCTCAGAGTTGCTTCCGTTACTCTTTTGACTTCGCCGGTCTGCAGGTTTTTGACATAGACATTCATGCGATTCTGCCAAGGCTGCATCCAGGATAAATACTCTCCGGAAGGGGAAATTTTCACTGCTGCCTGCTCAGGATTCCTAAAGAAATCTTCCATGGGGATTAATCTTGCCATTGTAAACTCCTATCCATTGATTTCAGCTAATTTGCCTTTCAATCAAAAGAAACGATCAGGGGTTATTTGTCTACAAATATCTTGTTTGCATAAAGCGGAGTCCGGGCTGATGCAAAAAGGCTGTCCGCATTGGACAGCCTGTGTTGGTCAGATAAAAGATGCAAACTAAATTAATAGTCGCGTTTGCCAAATCCTCTGCGGGCGTTACGTTCGCGCTTGCGGGCCTTGCGGCAATCGGGGCAGCGCTGGGGTTCGTTTTGCAATCCCTTTTCCTGATAAAAGGTCTGTTCGCCTTCTGTGAAGATGAACTCCTGGTTGCAGTCTTTGCAAACTAAGGTCTTGTCAGGCATCTTGGTCTCCTCGTATTTTTTCGGGATTTAAGCATTCTGGGTTGGTGTATCCCTGATTGACAGGAAACCGACTCATGGATGTTAAATCACACATAAACTACTTATTTTGCGATAATTATTTTCTGTCAATTATTTTTTTACTTCGGACGAAAAAAAGGCTCTACACAGGCTTTACATAGACAAAAAGAAAGGCTGCCCAAAATTGAGCAGCCATGTTTGATAGTGGTTTAAGCTAATATTTTAGTATTCGCGTCTGCCATATCCACGTTGTTCGTTACGCTGTCTTTTGTGTGCTTTACGGCAGTCGGGGCAACGTTGTGGTTCGTTTTGTAGTCCTTTTTCCTGGTAGAAAGTCTGTTCGCCTTCTGTGAAGATAAATTCCTGGTTGCAATCTTTGCAAACTAATGTTTTGTCGGCCATTTCGGTCTCCTTGTTTTTTTCCGGATTTAAGCATTCTGTTTAGGTCTTCCTGTATAACAGGGACACCGAATTCTGAAATGTTAAATCTCAATAAATGACTAATTTCTCTGCACTTATAATCCGTCAAGACAAATCTTTAAATAATTGAAAATATATTTCGAAAAGTTTAAATTCAATCTTGCCGATTCAGGCTCAAAGCTTTCCTACTAAAGGAAGTAGCGCAGATAGACATAAACTGTCGAAACTACCAGAGACATGATAGTAATCAGAAAACTGTATTTGATGAATCTGAGAAAAGATATGTTATAGCCGTTGCGCTTGGCAATTCCGATGGAAACGATGTTGGCAGCAGTGCCCAAAACAGTGAAATTGCCTCCCAGACAGCTTCCCAAAGCCAGTGACCACCACATCGGATTCATAGAAATAGTCTGAAAACCTTCCGCCAGATTTTTGATCAGAGGTATCAGAGTCGCAACCACAGGCACTGCACCCAAAATAGAAGACAGGATTCCTGAACTCCAAATCATGCCCAGGGAAGCGATTTTAAAGTTTCCTTGCGTTACTTTCAAAACCAGCGGCGCAACTTTGTCCATCACGCCCACTTCATTGAGCCCGCCCACTATCATAAAAAGTCCCATCAGAAAAAACAACGAGACCCAGTCTATGGACTGAGTGATAATGTTTTCCACTTCCTTTCTGTTACTGAGAATCAGCAGGATCAGTGCAGATGTCATGGCAATGGTGGCAGAATTCAGATGGATAAATTCCTGCATTACAAATCCCACCATTAAAACACTCATCACGATAGCTGATTTAATCAGCAGCGGGCGATTGGTAATCAGAATTTTTTCATTGTATTCCATAATTCTGGCACGGCGCTGATTGCTGACATGCATGCGTTTGTGAAAAGTAAAATAGATGATGACCAGACTGAACAGACTGATGATAATAATCACCGGCGTCAGATTAAACACGAAATCCATGAAAGAGAGCTCGACAGCGCTGCCAATCAGGATATTGGGCGGGTCGCCAATCAAAGTAGCAGTGCCGCCAATATTGGATGCCATAATCTGAGTTATGATGAAGGGGATAGGCGAAATGCCCAGTTCGGAGGCGATCAGAATGATGACGGGGATGATAATCATCACGGTGGTGACGTTGTCCAGAATGGCTGAAATCGAGGCAGTGACAACAAACATCAGCAGCAGAATGCGGATAGGACTCCCTTTGGAGATTTTGGCTGCCTTGATGGCAGCATACTGAAAGACGCCGGTTTCCTTGATGACTCCCATGATAATCATCATTCCGATGAGCAGAAAAATCACGTTCCAGTCTATGTAGCCAAAAGCCCTGTCCTGAGTCATAATCTGGCAAAGCACCACCAGAAAGCCTCCCAGCAGGACAATGGTCATTTTATTTATCCATTCCGTGATGATGAAAAAGTAGGTAATTACAAAGATGGCAAGGGCAAGAAACATTGGTAGCATCAGGCGCGCACCACCTTTTTGTAGATATCCATCGCAGTGACGATGCCGACGACTTTCTTGTCCTGAATCACGGAAAAGGTCTGTTTCTTCTGCCTGACCATCTCAAACACCGCCTCGATGATTGAGAATTCAGGTTTTAACAGTCTTTCGGGCTTGGACATCACGTGCTTGATGAGTACGCTGTCCTCTTTTTTGTAGAGATGTTCAAAGGGCTCGAAATTGCGCAGGAAATTGACGTTGTTCAGCATTCTCATATAATCGGGCAGGCTGACTTCGAGGTAATGCAGGATGTTAACATCTCCGACCCAGTCGCCGTTGTCATTGACCACAGGAACATAATACAAGCCATTTTCCTTCATCATTTCAGCCAGAGCTCTAATGGACTCGTTTTCGTTGATGACATGGGGGACAGGAGTCATGATATCCGATACAGTGACCTCATCCTTAACTACAATTCCGGCGTCCTTAATCAGGCTGATAAAGGTATTGGGGTCTCCGGCAGCCAATAATCTGTGAAAGAAATCCGTGTCTTTGGAGATGCGCATAAAAGCAGCCACCACGTTCAGATAGAGGCTGGAGACATTTTTATCGGTAATGATGAGAATGTAGATTTTGATTTCTGCTCCGCCATTTTGAATCGGTTGTTTTGGAACGCAGATGGCTATTATTGTATCGTCCAGGTCATCCACCCGCACATGTGGGATGGCAATTCCGGTCGGATACACAGTCGGAGCTTCCTTTTCCCTCTGTAGAACCATCTCATATATTTGTTCGCAGCGGTTCTTCAATTTGAAAGAAGAGCAGATTTTCTCAATCATTGCCTTGAGAATTTGTTCTTTACTCAATTGCCTGTCTTCAAAATGAATCAGTTTGGGGTTTAACAGACTGACTAGATGCATTATCCACCTCGCACATAAACAATACTGTGACAATGCAAAAGCCTGCAGAAATAGTCAATGAAAATCTTGAGTAGTGTTTTTAGCTTGACGAGAGAATAGGTTCAATAAAAGCTGAATAACAAATAATTTTTACTGCCAAGACCCGGAGGTATGTTGCTGAAACTAAAACTGAACCAGGAAATGATAACAAGAGCGAGAGAAGCTTCCGGGAGAATCGTCTCTTCTTTCAACTGGCTGTTTGAAGACTACAGCTCGGTCACCATCGAGAGAACCATTCTGCGTCTGTTGGGAATTGACGACGCTGACCAAGATGGAAAGCCCTATCCCAATATCATTGTCGACCTGCTGAAGGATAAACAAGCTCTGGGTAAAGGCGCAGCCTGGTGGATTGGTAATGCCTGCACTGCTTTGGACAAAACACCTCAGCAGGTTGCTCAGGCTGTTTGTGAAGAAGGTCTTGACCTGACTGCAGTTTCAGCTCAGACATCTGATAAGATTTTTTCAGTGCTCAAAATTCACACGGATAAAATGCTTTCCCACATCTGCGAACAAAGAGAATTTCGGGATAAGAAGTTCGAGCAATATGGACCGCGCCGGGTTCCCGCCATCTATGTAATTGTGGCGACGGGCAATATCTATGAAGATGTGACCCAGGCTAAAGCCGCTGCCAGACAGGGTGCGGACATTATTGCAGTGATCCGTTCCACAGCACAATCCCTGCTTGATTATGTTCCCTATGGAGCTACAACTGTCGGTTTTGGAGGGACTTATGCGACGCAGGAAAATTTTCGCATTATGCGTCAGGCTTTGGATGAGGTGAGCACTGAGCTGGGCAGGTATATCAGTCTGACTAATTATGCATCTGGACTATGCATGCCTGAAATTGCAGCCATGGGCGCTATGGAAAGGCTAGATCTGATGCTGAATGACGCCATGTATGGCATCCTGTTCCGCGATATAAATCCACGCCGCACGCTGCTGGACCAGTATTTTTCCAGAATGATAAATGCCTATGCCGGAATTGAAATCCAGACCGGCGAAGATAATTATCTGACCACTTCCGACGCTGTGGAAAAGGCCTATACAGTTACAGCCTCACAGCTTATCAATGAGCAGTTTGCTCTTGCCAGCGGTATGAAACATGAGAAAATGGGTCTGGGACATGCCTATGAGATTAATCCGGAACTGGAAAACGGCTTTTTGTATGAAATGGCGCACGCTCTGCTCACACGTGAACTTTTCCCAAAATCGCCGGTTAAGTATATGCCCCCCACCAAGTTTGCTTCCGGGAATGTCTTTAAAACTCATCTGATGGATGGGATGTTCAATTTTATGGGACAACTCACAGGTCAGGGAGTCCAGCTTCTGGGCATGATGACAGAGGCAATTCACACTCCGCACCTGGCAGACCGCTCTCTGGCTATTGAGAATGCTCAATACATTTTTAACAATATCAGGGATTTAGGCAATGAACTTGAGCTGGTCCCGGACGGATTTATCAATCAGAGAGCCAATGAGGTTCTGGCACAGGCAGTTGAGTTTCTGGAGCGAGTTGCGGATGAAGGTCTGTTCACAGCTATGGCAAAGGGTGAATTCGCAGAAATCAAGCGTCCTGAAAATGGGGGAAAAGGTCAGGACGGAGTTTTCCTTAAAGAACAAGACTACAGCAATCCCTTTATGGAACAGATGAAACAGGAACTGAGATGAGCAAGAGTAAAGATACTATCATAAAACCTTATGGCGACACTTTCAACGACGGCATGATGCAACTGTCTTTTTCACTGCCTGTCACACCTGACGAAAAAGGTAAGGAAGCGGCCAGAATCCTGCTCCGCAAGATAGGATTTGATGATATCGACATCTGCGGCGTAAGAGACCTGACTGAAGGATTCACACATTTCATTGCTTATGCGAGCACGTCAGCAAGTGTGGATTTGAGCAAGATAGTGGTCAAAACTGTTGACACAGAAGTAATGACTTTGGATGAAACAGACGATTTCATAGAATCTCAGATCGGCAGAACTCTGACTGTAATCGGAGCCTGCATTGAAAGCGATGCTCATACCGTCGGCATCGACGCAATTATGAATATGAAGGGTTATAATCATCGTTACGGTCTGGAACGTTACAAATATTTTAATGCCATCAATCTCGGCGCGCAGGTTTCCTGTGAGGATTTACTGAAACGCGCCAGACAGGAAAAAGCTGATGCCATTCTGGTATCACAGATTGTCACACAAAAGAACATTCATATCAAAAATCTCACCCGTTTAATCGAATTGGCAGAATCAGAAGGGCTGAGAGACAAGATGCTGTTTATCTGCGGCGGACCCAGGATTAATCATGAACTGGCAATCGAACTAGGTTATGATGCAGGTTTTGGAACAGGCAGCTATGCCACTGACGTTGCCAGTTTTATTGCAATAACAATAGCAAACCGACTAAACAGATAGGTTTTATGGATATCAGAGCTGCTCTAATAAGTACAGTTAATCAGGCCAAACAAGAGTTTTCGCCTCTTAAGCTTTTGTCGCCCCATTTAGTTGATTTGCCCTGGAACAAACCCATCTATGTATTTGCCCTTGGTAAAGCTGCGTATCAGATGACAGAAGCAGTTTTGACCTATGCCAAACAGGAACAGTTTATCCGCATCATAGGCGGGCTCATCATCACGCGATATGGTAATGCCAAAGGGACTTCAACCAAATTTCAGATTATTGAATCAAGCCATCCGATTCCTGATGAAAACAGTCTGAAAGCAGGTGACGCTGCTATCAAGTTTCTGCAGAATCTCAAGGAAGATGATGTTCTTCTGGTATTACTTTCAGGAGGAGGCTCTTCCCTGATGGAAAGACCGATTGGAGGTGTTTCTCTGGAGGACATTGCCAATTGTACCCGCGAGCTGCTCAACAGCGGCGCCAATATCGAAGAACTGAATACAGCACGAAAAAAAATGTCTGCCCTAAAAGGCGGCAAACTGCTCAGTTATGTTAAATCAAAGTCAATTTTCATTTATGCCATGTCTGATGTTCCCGGCGACAAGCCAAAATACATCTGCTCCAATCCTTTTCTGCCTGATACTGAAAAAGCTGATGATAGCATCACCACAGAAAGTTTCCGCCGTTTTGACAATCTGGCAGCCAGACGTCCCATCCTGCATAACAAAGCCATTGTCTACAAAATCATAGCGGACAACAGAGCCTTCTGCAATACTCTCAAAAGCACTGCTCTGGAACATATCAAAACACTGCAATATGACAGAATCCATCTTGTATCCACTGATTTGACAGGTGAGGCATCCAAAGCCGGGAAAGAAATATCCAATCTTGCCAACTTTATCAATAAACAGAGAGGGAAGGGATTTTCCGCCTTTAAAACTCCCTGCCTGCTGATCTTTGGTGGCGAGACATCAGTTACAGTCAAAGGTCACGGCATTGGAGGCAGATGCACTGAACTGGCTCTGTCAGCGGTTGAAGGGTTGTCAGAAGTGCAAAATTGCGTGCTGATGACTTATGCCACAGATGGACAGGACGGTTTTTGCAATGCAGCAGGAGCGATTGTGGACAGCAATACCAAGGCAGCCCTGCTGGAGCATGATGTTTCGCCAGAACTTTTTCTGGAAGACAATGACAGCTACACAGCATTAAAACTGGTTGATTCCATAATCCCTTCAGAAACAACCGGCCTGAGTGTTAATGACGTAGTTTTGATGTATATCCACTGACAAAATTCAGCGTCAGAATCATAGCGATTAGAACAAATAAATCTTATCCTTGACGAAATTCGGCAACTGAATAATATAATATGAAAAGGAAAATCGGATTAGCAGCATGGAAATGAAAGAAAGTCTTTTACAGATTCTCAAGCAGACCAAGGAGAATTTTTCTCCTTTGAACCTTCTGTATGAACAGGTGATTCATCTGCCTTTTAATCGTCCCATCTATGTTATGGCTTTGGGTAAGGCTGCATATCAGATGACCAAAGCTGTTCTGATCCACGCAGAGCAAGAAGAATACATCAGAATCAAGGGCGGTCTCATTATCACAAAACATGGAATGGCGACAGAGCCTTTGGCAAACTTTACAATCATCGAATCCAGTCACATTAAGCCTGATGAAAACAGTCTCAAAGCTGGGGAAGCAGCAATCGATTTTCTGCAGAGTCTGGGTGAGGATGATATCCTGCTGGTTCTGATGTCCGGTGGTGGAACCAACCTGATGGAAAAACCGGTTGAAGGTATCAGTCTGGAGGAATTCAACAGCAAGATTTCTGAGCTGATCAAATCAGGTGCAGAATTGGAAGAACTTGATGCTGAACGTAAGAAGATGTCCGCCGTCAAAGGCGGAAAGCTCCTTCCATACATAAAACCCAAGCATGTTTATATCTATGCCATGTCAGATATTCCCGGCGACAGACCCAAATATATCTGCTCCAATCCTTTCCTTCCTGATGTGGAAGAAGCTGATGATATGATGAGCGCTGAACGCTTTCACCGCTTTGACAATCTGACCACAGATAAATTCATGCCCAGAGACAGAGCGTTGACCTATAAAATAATCGCGAATAACAAAGCCTTTTGTGAGATGCTGCGTGACACTGCCTTCAAAGTGATTTCCAGTATCAAATCTGATAATCTGCATCTGATGGCAACTGAACTGGCAGGAGATTCTGATAATCAAGGTAGAAGCATTGCCGAACTTGCCAATAAAATCAATAAGGAAAGAGACACTGGATTTGCGGCTTTTCAGACACCTTGCCTTCTGATTTTCGGAGGTTTAACCACTTTGGAAAGCAAAGGCACCGGCAAAGGCGGTAGATGTACTGAACTGGCTTTGACGGCTGTGGAAGGACTTTCCAATGTTCCGGATTGCGCTCTGCTGACATATGCCACTGATGGTTTGGACGGCATTCCGGAATCAGCCGGTGCCGTGATTGACAATAATACGAAGCAGGCTTTACAGGAAAAGGGAATTGATATAGACGCATATTTGGATAATAATGACAGTTTCACTGCTCTCAAAGCCGTGGATGCTATCATTCCAGGTGAGTATACAGGTATCAACGTAAACGATATAGTCCTGCTCTACATCAATTAATCTCTTAGCCCTATCAGGAGGTTCTATGGATCTGAAAGAGACCCTTCTGGAGCTGGTCAAACAGTCATTACAGAGATTTTCTCCTTACAATCTTTTGTATGAACAACTGGCGCAGCTCCCATTCAACCGTCCCATCTACATCTTTGCCTTGGGCACGGCTGCTTACCAGATGACAGAAGCTGTTTTATACCATGCTCAGCAGGAGGACTTTATCCGCGTAACCGGGGGACTGGTTATCACTCATTACGGCAATGTGAAGAAACCTCTGCCAAATATCAAGACTGTTGAAGCCAATCATTTTGAACCTGATGAAAACAGTCTGAAAGCCGGAGAAGCTGCCATCGAATTTCTGCAAAACATCTCTGAGACAGACATTTTGCTGGTTCTGTTGTCAGGCGGCGGCTCTAATCTGATGGAAAAACCGGCTGAGGGATTTAGTCTGGATACAATTAAAACCAGAGTGAAAGAACTTATTCAAAAGAGCGCCGGAATTGAAGAAATTGAAAGCGAAAGAAAGAAAATGTCGGCTCTGAAGGGTGGGAAACTTCTGCAATATCTGAAAGTGAAGGATATCTATATCTATGCTATGTCAAACGTACCCGGTGACGCACCCAAATACATTGCTTCCAATCCTTTTCATCCGGATGCTGAGATTACTATAGATGAACTGGCAGCAGATAATTTCTATCGTTTTGACAACCTGACCAGAGACAAATTTGTTGCCAAAGATCATAACATAATCTATAAAATCATAGCCAATAATCAGGCATTCTGTGATACAGTGCGTAAAACTGCCGCAGACACGATTCCCTTGCTGGAAGCTGATTTACTGCATGTAATAATGACAGGATTATCAGGTGAGGCCGCCAAAAACGGATATGAAATCGGCAATCTTGCGCGTTTGATTGAAAAACAGGAGGGCAGCGGCATTGCAGCTTTTGCCACACCCTGTTTACTGATTTTCGGCGGTGAAACTTTTGTCAGCGGTGGACATAAAGCTACAGGTGGAAGCTGCACTGAACTGGCTCTGGCAGCGGTTGAAGGCATATCATCACTACTCAATTGCGCTCTGCTTGCATTTAATACAAAAGGGAGAGACGGTTTCATAGAAGGTGCTGGAGCAGTCATTGACAATCATTCCAAACAGGCGCTGGCAAAGCAGGGAATCAAAATCAAAGAAGCACTGCAAAAGCATGAAAGCTATAATGCTCTCAAAGCGATTAATGCAATCATTCCGATGGAAAATACAGGTACCAGCGTCAATGAAATTGTCTTACTTTACATACAGTAGGTGCCTATGAATATCGAAAAAGTTACCAAAACTCTGGTTTTGAATTCTTCAGATTCAGAGACAATGCGTGAGCAGATCCGCACATATTTTCATCAGACTTTTTCGATTGAGGAAAAACTCTATGAAACCCTAAAGCAGGATTCTACCTTCTATCTGAGAGCTGATCCACTCAGGCATCCCATCATCTTTTATCTGGGGCACACAGCCTGTTTTTACATCAATAAACTTAATCTTGCTAAAATTATAACGGAGAGAATCAATCCTGCTTATGAATCAATGTTTGCCGTCGGAGTTGACGAAATGAGTTGGGATGACCTGAACGAAGCCAGCTACGATTGGCCTCGTGTCAGTGAAGTAAAAGCCTATCGGGATCAGGTTAGAGCTTTTATGGATAAACTTATTTCCGAACTCCCCTTGCAGATGCCTATCAACTGGAATAGTCAGTGGTGGCCAATCATAATGTGCATCGAACATGAACGCATTCATCTGGAAACCTCCTCAGTTTTAATCAGACAACTGCCCCTCGATGAAGTCAAACAGTTTGATTTTTGGAGCATCTGCCCAGAGTCAGGAATTCCGCCCCAAAATGAACTTATTCCTGTGAAAGGCGGTTTGGTGAAGCTGGGAAAATCCAAAGACAATCC
>JAWOHU010000243.1:0-3650 GCA_046485025.1 Cloacimonadaceae bacterium (SeqCode)
TTCAAGCATGGTTTAGGCGGAACCTGGAGAAGCATCTTCATTGATGATGTGATGATAGAAACCACTCCCGACAATGATTTAGCTGCTATATCCTTAACAGGAAACTCCACTCCCTCAGTCGGAATGGCAACCAATTACACTGTCAATATCTTCAACTGGGGCACCAATCCTCAGACCACCTACACAGTTAAACTCTTTAAAGAAGGGAACATAGAGCTGGCTTCAGTTGCCGGACCTGCCATCAATCCGGGTTTGTCAGCTCAGGCAGTGCTGTCCTGGGCTCCCACAGAGCAAGGTCAGACTTTCATCTATGCCAAAGTCATTCTGACCGGCGACCAGAACCCTCTGAATGACCAGACCACCAATCTGAACATCTCTGTACAGCCGGCGGGCACAATGGTAGTGACTATTGGTGCAGGTGATGAACTTGACCGCATCCCGGTTGACATGACTTATCAGAACAGTCTGTTCGAAACGGTTTATCTGGCTTCGGAACTTAACTTTATCGGCATGATTACAGGCCTCAGTTTCTATAATTCTTATGTGACTGACCTGCCTAACATGCCTACCAATGTCTGGATCGGAACCACGACAGCCAATGACCTTTCCGATGCCTGGATTCCTTCCACCAGCCTGACACAGGTCTACAGCGGCAATGTTAATTATCCCTTTGGCCAGAATGTTGTCACCATCACTTTCCCCAATCCCTATCTGTATCTGGGAGAAAACCTTGTGATGATGGTCCAGCGTCCTATGGATACGACTTATTACAATTCTGAAAACCAGTTTTTCTGTCAGACTGTCGGCACTGCCAGGAGCAGAAATGTCTTCAGCGATTGGGATACTTATGATCCTGCCAGCCCTCCCACCGATTGGGTCAATGTTTCAGGCCGCTTTCCCAAAACCGGATTCATGATAATTCCCGGTGGAGTCGGTCACCTGAATGGAACAGTTTATGGTGCTGGAAACGTTCCTCTGAACAATGCCACAGTGCAGATCAGCGGAGGCGCTCAGACCACTACCAACGCCCAGGGACAGTATTCCATCATCAACCTGGTTGCGGGCACCTATGATGTCACAGCCAGCCGCTACGGATACCTGCCTCAGTCCTTTACAGTCGTGATTCCGGAAGATTCCACCGTCGTGCAGAACTTCAACCTGACCCAGATGCCGACTGTGAATGTGACCGGAACCATTGTCGGCAGTGATGCTCCAACAGTTGGTCTGGCAGGCGCTACGATGGCTCTGACCGGTTATGAAAATTACAGTGTCACAGCCAACGCTGAGGGGCAATTCACCATTCCGGGTGTCTATGCCAATCAGTCTTATGAGTATATTGCCAGCGCTTTGGGCTACCAGGTTGTCAACGGAACTCTGAATGTCGGCTCTGTAAACTACAGCATGGGAACCATCACCTTGGACGAAATCGCCTACACGCCCAGAGATGTTACCGCAGCCTTGGCTACCAACAATATGTCTGTCAACGTAACCTGGCTGGCACCTGACCCTGGCGCAGTGGATGTGGACCAGAGCTTTGAGGATGCGGCTTTCCCGCCCGCAGACTGGACTCAGACCATCACCAATATCGGACCTGCCAACACGGCAGGAGTCTATCCCACCTGGTGCCGTTTTGGGACTGTGGTTGACGGCACTGTAACAGTTTCGCCCTCTGACGGAAACTGGCAGGCAGGCTACTGGTGGGATTATAATCATCAGAATGAATGGCTCATCAGCCCGCCCTTCAACTGCCCGCAGGGCGCCTATCTGACCTTTGGCACCTATTGCTACTACGGCTCTCTGAACAGCGACCACTACTATGTCAAAGTCAGCAACAACAACGGCGTCTCCTGGGATGTGGTGTGGGACGCTTCAGCCCTGACAGGCGGCTGGAACAACTATCAGACTCCTGTGGTTATTGATTTGGCACCCTATACGGGGCAGCAGATCAAGCTTGCCTGGCACGCCGAGGACCCTTCCACCAACGATGGAATGTGGTATAACTGGTTCATAGACAACGTTCAGGTCACCAATAGTCTGACCACCATCCGTTTCTCTGAACAGGAAATGACCTCCAAATCTGCCGGTGCTTCCAAAGCCTTGCCAGTAAAGGAGTCAGCGCCCGTCATCAGATATGCAAACACGCCCATGACCAGGGCTATGGATGCCCAATCCCTCTCCTATAAAAACCTCAAACGAACTGCCGACAACAGCCAGTCTGATCAGCGTCACAGTCGTTCTCTGCAAGGCTACAAGGTCTGGCGTCTGCTGGTTGGGCAGGAGCAGAATGAAACTTCCTGGTCCTTGATAACCCCCAATATGATAACAGCTCTGACTTATGTTGACAATGGCTGGCCAGTCCTGCCTGCGGGCAATTACAAATGGGCAGTCAAAGCGCTCTATACAAACAATGTGCTGTCTCTGGCCGCTTTTTCCAATTCGCTAATCAAACCTCCGACTATTTCAGGAACCCTGACTGGAATGGTTCGCAATCAGAGCAATCTGCCGATTATGGGTGCAACCATCAATGCCGGAGGGCAGATTGCCACGTCTCTGGCGGATGGAACTTACACCATGCAGGTCGCCATCGGCACCTATGCCGTGACCTGTACAGCGCCCGGTTATCAGACTGTGGTCAATGAAAACATCGTCATCACCGAGAACCAGACCACCATCAGCAACTTCATCCTGCCTGTCTTTAATGAAGATGAAGTGCAGATTACTCAGACTGCCCTGAAAGGCAATTATCCCAATCCGTTCAACCCTGAGACCACCATCGCCTTTGATGTGAAAGGCACTCAGACAGTCAGGATCGAGATTTACAACACCAAGGGACAGCTGATCAGGACTCTGGTTGACGAAGTCAAAAACAACGGCCACCACACTGTTATCTGGAATGGCAGAGACAATCACGGCAGCGCAGTTGCCAGCGGAGTTTATCACTATCGCATGCGCGCAGGCTCCTACAAAGCAGACCGCCGTATGATGCTGCTGAAATAGTAATGTCATTCCTGCGAAAGCAGGAATCTTTCAACGCAGATATTTATCTGCTGTAGACGGGGATATTCATCCCCGTTTTTTTTTTCCGGAGTTCGAAATTCCCTCGAAAAACTATCCAACACATGTATCTTATGGGGAATTTAGGACTTCGTAATTCACATATAAATATAGTTGTTTCCCGGAGTTCGAAATTCCCTCGAAAAACTATCCAACACATGTATCTTATGGGTAATTTAGGACTTCGTAAAACACCTTTTATTAAAGCCCGAAGTCCGAATTGCCCCATTACAAATCATACCTCCTAAGTTAGTCGAGGGCAATTTGAACTCCGGAAAGCACATTTTCCACTTTTTCACTTTTTCACTTTTCCACTTTTTCACCCTTTCACTCTTCCACTTTTTCACATTCTCCGCCCCTAAAAGCCAATGGTAACTAAATATATGGCAAAAGCATATCTAAAGTAGATCAAATGTGCTTTTGAATACATTTACTATACATTTAATATACATTTGATATGCTTTTGATATACTTTGGGATAAGGGGGCCGAGCAGGGCAGAAATTGAGTTGACAAATTGACCACTGTTCTGAAAGCTAACAATCATCAAGCCTGAGGAGTAATAATGGTCATGTTTGATGCCTATCTCGAAGCTCT
>JAWOHU010000255.1:0-6894 GCA_046485025.1 Cloacimonadaceae bacterium (SeqCode)
CGAAGCTTCAGACGAGCCGGGAAGCGGATTCACACAAGTCGGAACCACTGACCAGACTTTTTTCCTGCAGACAGGAAGTGCGCCCCGCAGGTTCTACAGGGTGATTGCCTGCAGCTACATATCAGATTAGCAGGTTGTTATTGATTTCGTGCTGTTTGAGAGGATAGACGGCAGCAGCTATTTTCTCTTTCTTAAGCAGTTTGCTGAGCTTGTTCAGAATGGGAAATTCGGTGTAAAAGTGCCCTGCATTGAGGAGCGGGATTTTGCTGTCCAGCAGGGCGTGATAGTTGATGTCGCCTGTGATAAAGACATCTGCTTTGCCCTCTGCCTGACTGATTAAGCTGCCTCCTGCACCGCCGCAGACGGCGATTGTTTTTACCTTTTGGGAAGTGTCCTTTCCGGCAGTCCAAAGCTGCACATAAGGCGCTTTCAGCTTGGCTTTGACCTGTTTGGCAAAAGCGGACAGAGTCAGAGTTTTGGGCAGTTCGCAAAGCAGTCCCAGTCCGTAAGCCGGATTGCCGTTTTCCGTTTCCGTAAAGTAAACGGAGGGTGTTTCATAGGGATGAACTGAAGCTATGGCTTGTTTCACAGCCTGCAGATAGAAGCTGTCCACCATGAATTCAAGCTCCACTTCATCCACCACTTCATACTGTCCCTTGTTGCCGAGGAAGGGATTGCTGCCTTCCAGAGCGCGAAAAGTGCCTGTCAGCATATGCCGCGTGGAGCAATTGTCATAATTGCCAATCTTGCCTGCGCCCGCAGTGTGAATGGCGTCAGCCAGCCTTTCCAGATAAAGGGGCGGCACCGTCACCGAGCCGTGATACCATTTGCTGCCTGTTTCAGTACTGAGCAAGCCCTTTACTGACAGCCCCAAAACCTCTGCCAGAGCGTGATTGACCCCACCCTGCACCACATCCAGATTGGTATGCATGGCAATCACGCCAATCCGGTTCTGGGTCAGCATTATGATGTCAGGTCTGGTCACAGACGTCAGAGCTTTGAAAATAAAAGGATGGTGGCTGATAATCAAATGGAATTTCTGCTTGATGGCATAACTCACCACAGATGGTGTCACATCAAGCGTCAGCAGGATTTTATCAGCCTGCCAGTCTGGCAGTCCGATTTGCAGACCAACGTTGTCCCATGGCGCTGCCAGCCCTTGCGGAGCCATTTTATTCAACAGGGCGATGAGTTCTGATATCTTCATAAGTGCCTCACATCTTAAATCATGTAAAAAAATACGTGACAGACCACGCTGTTCAAAGACAGAACAACTTATCCGGATTGAACTTAATCTGGCAAGAGATTTTTCCTGACAACCAATTTGCCAATTATTCTATTGACAAGGAATCTGGAAATTTACAGCATAGTTTTATAAAAAATATCCTAAAGGAGAGATACTATGCCCAAGGTATTAATCGCCACAGAGAAAGCTTTTGCCGCTGATGCAGTGCAGAAAATCAAAGCCACTTTCGACGCTGCCGGCTATCAGCATGTCTGGCTCGAAAACTACACCGACGTCAACGATTTTTACAAAGCCGTCGCCGATGCTGACGCACTCATCATCCGCAGCGATATTGTGGATGAAAAAGTGCTGGATTCCGCGCTCAACCTCAAGATCGTCGTGCGCGCCGGAGCCGGTTATGACAACATTAATCTGCCTGCTGCCACTGCTCACAAAGTTGTGCCCATGAACACTCCCGGCCAGAATTCCAACGCCGTGGCAGAGCTTGCCATCGGCATGATGATATACATGGCAAGAGGCAAATTCAACGGTAAATCCGGAACCGAGCTGGCAGGCAAAAAGCTCACCCTGTATGGCTTTGGTTGGGTTGCCCGTTACGTCGCCAAGATCGCTCTCGGCATCGGCATGAAAGTCCACGCCTATGACCCCTATCTGTCTGACGACGTCTTTGTCAACGCAGGAGTGGAAAGGCTCAACAAGATCGAAGAGATCTTCAGCCTGGGTGACTATGTTTCTCTGCACATCCCCTCCAATGCCGAGACCAAGAAATCCATCAACTGGAGCCTGCTCAGCCTCATGAAAGACAATGCAGTTCTGGTCAACACAGCCCGCAAGGAAGTCATCAATGAGGATGACCTGGTCAAAGCCCTGACCGAGAAAAAAGGCTTCAAATATGTTTCAGATGTGGAATCAGACAACGTCGCCGCGCTGAAAGAAAACTTCGCTGACAAGGTCTTTTTCACCCCCAAGAAAATGGGTGCTCAGACCGCTGAAGCCAATACCAACGCAGGCGTCGCCGCAGCCAGGCAAATCATCGACTTCTTTGAAAAAGGCGATGTCAAATACAAGGTCAATTAAGCTGATATAATCCAATATTATTACAGGGTAGTCAGTTGGCTGCCCTTTTTTACTATCCGCATCCACCTTCCTTAGACAATAAACTGAGTATAACCCATGTATAACCCGGGTATAAGCGACTGGAGGCGGTTATTGTAAGGTAATATAATGTTAAATAGTGATTTATGATGTATGGGCGGAAATGACACAGTAGGTACAGGCATCCCGCCTGTACTATACAAGCGGGGACGCTTGTATCTACGTCAAGTTAAAGGTTGGATGTGCATTTGAATAAGATTCCTGCTTTCGCAGGAATGACATTTATATCAGCTTGGCAAATCATAGTCCGGCAGGACGATATTAATTAGCCCAGCACGTAAGTGCTGGGTAGGTTGCACCCTAATAATGAATCCGTCAGGACGACACAACAAAGATTATATCGTGCGTTTATCTACTGTGTCGTCCTCCGGACTCAATTCCTTATTCATAGGTTACCCAGCAATAAATTGCTGGGCTAATTAATCCCGTCCTACGGACAGATTGTTTTTTGGCGGAAATGAACTCCGGAATTCTCAGTAGGCTGATTCCTCTTGACAATTGTTTGATTCAATTATCTTGTACAATGCAAATTCTTTACAGGATGGTGCTTGTGAAACATGGGATATTTTACGTATTACAGTTTTTGGTGTTAGTTATTGCATTGTCATTGGGTTTCTCGTGTCAGAGCCCGACAAAATTGAACAAAGTAAGTGACCCGGTTTTTTCTCCCGAAGGAGGTCATTTTACTCATAGCCAGGTGGTTACTATAAACTGTGCTACTGAAGGTGCTCAGATATATTATACACTTGACGGACGTGTACCATCTGTTTATGAAGAATTATATACAGAACCCCTGAGTGTGGAACTGGGAACCCATGTAAAAGCCATTGCTGTAAAAGCCGGAATGGGAAATAGTAATGTAGCATCTGCCAATTATTTAAGTACTCCACCCTGTCTTTTCAGTTCCTGTGATATTCCCAATTATGCTCATTCACTTGCTCTTAAAGATGATTTTGTCTATGTGGCCAGTGGCTATACAGGTCTTGTTGTAGTCAATATCAACAATCTGGAACGACCTCAGGTAATAGGTTCCTGCAATACTCCCGGTTCAGCAAACAGTGTTGCGATTTCAGGAAATTATGCGTATGTGTCGGATGGAAACAGTGGTCTTCAGATTGTAAACATAAGCAATCCAGCCAGTTTGGTTATAACAGGTTCATTGGATATCGATTCTCATGCTTATGGTATTGCAGTATCAGGTAATTATGCATATCTTGGAGGAGGGTGGAGATTGCTTGTAGTAAACATCAGTAATCCTGAAAACCCAGTTATTGCTGGTTCCTGTATCACACCGGACTTTGATTATGCTAAAAAGGTTGCTGTATCCGGAAACCATGCCTATGTTACGAATGGAGATTATGGTCTGCAGGTCATTGACATCAGCAATCCTGCTAATCCGCACATTGTTAGTACCTGTGGAATAATGGATAATGCTGTCGATGTCGCTGTCTCAGATAACTATGCCTATGTAACAAGCCTTTATGACGGAATTCATGTAATAGATATAAGCAATCCGATTAATCCTACCGTGTCAGGTGTTTGCTTGCTGGGCCGATTATCCGGAATTGTTGTTAACGGCAATTTTGCTTATGCAACAGGAAATTGGGGTTTGTATGTAGTTGATATCAGTAATTCAACAAATCCGGTTCCTATAGGAGGGTGTTTCACACCAGCCTCAGCTTATGATGTAGCAATCAGAAATAACTATGCCTTTGTGGCAGCAAATGAATCCGGTCTGCAAATAATTGAACTGGATTAATTAACCGAATATTACGAAGTCCGTTTCCGCCCAAAAGACTCATATAAACAGATAAGTTACGTTGGTGGAAATGAACTCCGGTACCACAACACTTTTTCACTTTTACACTTTTCCACTATTTTCTTTACGAAGTATATTTTAAAAAACTGTGCTGTTCCTTAATCCAAACCGGACTGCATGTGACTTTCCGCTCCCTGGGCTCTTATGGCCGGGCGCAGGTGCTCAGCAGGAGGCTACGCAGTGGAAACCGGGCTTGAAGTATGGAATTTACCGGATTGGAGTTCAAAGCCAAAGAAATCTGTTAATGGTATGGAGTTTGAGGGTTTTGGACTTCAAGTTTTATCACAGGGCTGTAGTTCTGCCTTCAGGCAGGTGGCTGAAAATGGGCAGAGATGTATATATGAAAAGATACCTGCGTAAAAGCAGAATTACGCCAAGTATCAAGCGTGTCACATTGAGTTCAGCGTGTCAGTCTGAGCTCAGTCGAAGACCGGACACGCGGCCAGGTGTCTTATCCTTCGACTGTGCTCAGGATGACACCTTTGGGGCTCAGGCAAACTTATTTAAAAATCACCAGCTTTTCTGTTTTTTCAGCTTTGCCGGTGCCGGAAAGGGCTTTGGCTGTGAGCTTTATGAAATAGGTGTTATTGGCAAGGTAGTCGCCGTCGGCGTCTTTACCATCCCAGGGGATTTGATTGTAGCCCTTGGCGGCAGTCCAGTCGATGGTTTTTATCTTTCTACCGCGGATGGTGTAGATGGAGAGCTTGACTTCAGATGCTTCCGAAACCTTGAAAGTGAAGTAACCGCCTTTTTGCATGGGATTGGGATAGGGCAGGAAATCCTCAATAGTAAAGGATTTGCTCTTCCTGACCACAAAGTCGATGGCGGCCACGGAAGGACGGTTGAAATTATCAAAGGCAATGAGTTGGAGCATGTGACTGCCTTCACTCAGGCCTGATAACTGATACTGCAGACTGCCTGAGGTAAAGGAATCCTTGTCATAGCTGAATGCATCAGTGACATTGATGGTGGCGACGGTCTGGTCGATGATGAGCAGAATGCTGTGTCCGGGCGAGTTGGTGATGTTGATTCCGTTCTGGTCAGACAGATAGGCAAGCAGCAGAGGATTGGTGCCGACTTCATCGCCGCTGACAAAATCCGTGTTATCCAGATA
Organism: Cloacimonadaceae bacterium (SeqCode); assembly: GCA_046485025.1. Classification (GTDB taxonomy): domain Bacteria; phylum Cloacimonadota; class Cloacimonadia; order Cloacimonadales; family Cloacimonadaceae; genus UBA5614. The sequence goes on from JAWOHU010000255.1 coordinate 5,335, forward strand.
AAGCTCAATCTGCGGCGCATCAGGATTCAGGGTGCCGACGGACTGATCGCTGTAGGAAACCGGCGACAGGTAATTCACGTAATCCTTGTTCTGAAGCGGGTCCCAGACATACGAGACCACCAGTCCCGTGTTGCCTGTGGTGACATCATCCGGCACCACAAAAGAAGTGTTGTAATCAGAATCCGTGACTGTGACTTCGCCTTTGAACAGGTCCCTGCCGCGCAGTGTGTAGAGCGAGTTGTTGCCCATGCGCTTTTCTATCTGGCAGTCAAAGACCTGAACTGATGCGGTGTTATCGATTCCTGCTGAAGGATACTGTCCCTGCAGATTGATTTGTTCGCGGGCACTGAAAATATTGTCAATATCATCGCCCAGAATGGTCATGGTGCTGTCTCTCTGCGGAGTCGTAATCAGGAGCAGCGGGTCGCCTAAAATATTATATTTTTCGTCATTGGTGTTGTATTCAGTGTAGACGATTTTTGCCATGAGCAGAGAGTAGCCGATGGGGTTGCGCAGATTCAGAGAATAATTGTAATACTGCTTGAGCAGAGCGACATTGCTGGGTCCGTTGCATTCACGCGTGGCAGCAATGGAAGCAATGGCACCGGCATTGTCAACCAGAACAACCTTTTCAGACAAACAGTCAAAAGAGAAGCTGTCAAACTGCGCAATGTCACAGGAGGCAGCCACAAACAAAGTCAGCTTGTCCGCATTGTCAAAGCGACCCATATCCAGCGCGCCTTTGAAATAGTCCTCTGCTCCCAAAGTGTCAAACGAGCCGTGACCAATGTAGTACCAAATCAGCTTTCCGGCATTAATGGCAGCCATCATGTCATCACGGGCTGCAGGCTTGTTCTGGAACTCGTCAAAGGCATACTCCAAGGCAAAGATTTTATCAATCAGGATGCTTTTATTGATCATGTTTGAAGTGTCCTGAAGCTGCTCTGAATGGGAGTATTCGCCTGTCGTGGGACCATTGTATTCGTCGTCGGCAAGAAAGACCAGGCTGTTTCTCCAGATGCCGGGAGTGGGCTCTGTGACATATTTATCGAGGTTGGAGAGCATGATGTTGAGCTCGTTCTGCGTCCTGGAAGGGTATCTGCCAATCACCAGTTCGGGATACTGAACTGTGTTGAGCATACCGAAATAATCGTCAGTAGTAGTGGTGCCTTTCTGGAAAACTATCATCTTGTTTTTGGTCAAAGACTGTCCTGAAAAATTGCGCCAGTCATTCGTTCCTGAGCCAAGCAGGGTGAGTGATGTAAGCGCAGGCGCAGGATAGTTATTGACAGCGTGCTTCAGATAAAGCCTCACGGCATTGGGGTCAGGCATTCCAGCATTGAATTGATTGAAAATATCCTGCAAAAGGACTACTTTGCTGCGTTTGTTGAAATTCTGGTTGTAGAAGGCTGCCAGGCTGTTTGCCTGCTGCAGATACTCTGAAGGCGTGATGATGATGTTGTCCAAAGACTGATTGGAAACTGCCAGGTTGACGGGCTGCACGCTTTGGATTGAAGCAGGCGTATATAAGTCTGCATCCTGCACTGCATAATACTTGAC
>JAWOHU010000269.1:0-7180 GCA_046485025.1 Cloacimonadaceae bacterium (SeqCode)
CTCCATCTGACAGGCTATGACCATCTGAATACGCACCAGAAATCTATTATGCAAACTATGGAAAATAAGATACTAAAACTAATCGGACAGGACGGAACAAGTGAGTGAAGGCTCGTCATTATACTGGATATTTCTTTTCCTGGCAGTCTCAGCATTCTTTTCAGCTTCTGAAACTGCCCTCTTTTCATTGAATAAACTGCAGCAGAAAAAGCTGGAAGGCTCAGATAAAAAGAGCGACAAACGCATCCTGAAAATGCTGACCAAGCCACGCTTTCTGCTGATTACAATTCTGCTGGGCAACACGCTGGTTAATATCTCGATATCATCTTTCGCCACGGTCTATGCGCTTTGGCTGAAAGAGCATCTGGGATTGACTTTGAGTAATTCTGCCCTCATCACCATCCAAATTATTGTGACTACGATTGTGATATTGATACTGGGCGAAATAGTTCCCAAACTGATTGCCTGGGCAAAGGCATATTCCCTGGCGAGAATCGTCTCTCTGCCTCTGCTCATAATGGGTTATGTGCTGTGGCCTCTGCTCAAGCTGCTGGAACTGTTCAGCAAGATTCTATCGCGTCAGAAAGCGCTTTCCCTGGAAGATGAAATCACGACCGAGGAATTTCACACTCTGATTCAGTCACAGAACACGATTCACAACCTGGAAGAACACGAAAAGAAGATTCTGGCAGGATTGTTCCGTCTGCCCAAAGCGGAAATCAGAGAAATCATCGTGCCCCGGGTCAGGATTATGGCAATCGAGGTCTCACAGACTCTGGACGAACTGAAACATCTTATTGTCGAATCCGGCTATTCACGCATTCCTGTTTTCCGCAGCACGATTGACGATATTGTCGGCGTCGCTTATGCCAAGGACATCTTGCTGCATCCGGAGATTGTGACGATTGATAAGCTGATGCGTCCCGCCTGGTTTGTGACTGAAAATATGAAAATCCAGACCCTGCTCAACCAGTTCAAAAGCAAGAAAACACAGATAGCTGTCGTAGTTGATGAATATGGCGGAACCAGCGGCATCATCACTCTGGAAGACATAATGGAAGAACTTGTGGGCGAGATTCAGGATGAATATGACGAGGACGAAGCACCCTCTTTTGTCAGAGAAAATGAGAGCAGCGTCATTGTGGACGGGATGTTCAGCATCCGCGAACTGAATCAGGAAATGCATCTGGATATCGAACCCGATAACTATGACAATGTGGCGGATTTTCTGCTGGAGTACTTCAACCACGTTCCCAAGGTGAATGAAAACCTGCTCTATGCGGACAGGATCAAATTCACGATTCTGGAAAGCGATACCAAATGCATCAACAGAATCAGAATCGAACAGATTCCCGAGCCTGAAGACATCAGCCAGTAAAGGCTTGCATCGTATATAATGTTCATAAGCAATAAGTCTCTGAAATACTTTCTGTTTATCTGGCTGGCACTGATTTGGATTGTCTCTTCAGTCCCAGGCGACAGCCTGCCCAAACTGGAAACCTTCAATCTCGACACCCTGGCTCATATCTTTGTCTATTTCGTCTTGGGAATTTTGCTCTTTATCAATCACAGCAAGGGTTTGTTCAGCCGCTACAGCCGTCAGCAAATCCTGCTGATTGCCATCATTCTGGCTGCTCTGGACGAAGCGCATCAGCACTTGATACCTTTCCGGCAGGTTTCTGTTTTGGATTTGGCAGCCAATCTCGGCGGTCTGACCGCAGCTTATTTCATCATCAGATTGATGCAGAAACATTATGATTGAGCTTAAGCAAGTCAACCTCAGGCTAGGCAGCAAGGACATTCTGAACGATATCACGCTCACTATTCCGGATGACTGCAGAACTGTGATTATCGGCAAAAGCGGCTGCGGTAAAACAGTCCTGATAAAAACCATCGCAGGGCTCTACAGAACGCAGTCCGGAAGCATCTCCATAGATGATATTGTGATTACGGAAACCAACCTCAGCCGGCGTCATTCCGTCTTTGACAAGCTGGCAATGGTCTTCCAGTATGCAGCTCTGCTCGATTCCTTCAGCGTTTATCAGAACATCGCTCTGCCTTTATATGAAAAAAGAAAAATGACAGAGTCAGAAATCAATACCGAGGTGATGGACGTTCTGACTTTTCTGGGTCTGGAAACAACCTCGGAACTCTTTCCCGCTGAACTCAGCGGCGGTATGCGCAAACGCATCGGACTGGCCAGAGCCCTGGTCACCAATCCCAAATACCTAATTCTGGATGAACCTACCACAGGGCTTGACCCGCTCACCGCAGAAGAAGTGATGACCTTCCTCAAGCTGGTCATTGACAAGAAAAAAGTTGTCCCCATCACCATCACGCATGACCCTTACTGCATCTCGGAACTGGGAGACTACATCATTATGATGGACGATGGCAATATCCTCTTCAGCGGCTTTAAAACAGAGCTGGTGAAGATGACAGGCACCCGCGTCCACAAATTTTACGATAGCTTTTTCTTGCCCGTCTAAGTTTCCTTTTTCCTACTCCGTCCTTCTATCATTAAGACAAATCCAACAGACAATACTCACAAGATAAAGCCATAAACCGGCTTTATCCTGCGTAAAACCTGTTTCCAATCAAACTTCAGGATAAAGGCGGGGAAGAGGGATGATAGAAAAAAGGGACACGAGCCGAAGCCGTATCCCTTTAATATGTATAGTAGTTAGGGTTATTTCATTAAGACCATTTTGCGGGAGACGGTTTTGGATTCGGTGGTGATTTTATAGAAATAAACACCGGAAGCGACATCATCACTGTTGTCGTCTTTACCGTCCCAGATAAGGCTGTGAGCGCCTTTTTCCGCTTTGCCGTCAAACAGGACTTTCACCTTTTGCCCCTTCAGATTATAGATTGCCAGTTCTAGTTTCTCAGTATTTTTAGACAGAGAGAAATCTATCCGGGTTTCGGGATTGAAGGGATTGGGATAATTCTGTTTGAGCAGGACGTTTTGGGCGGTTGGAATAAGGTTGTCATCCTGCAGCGAAGTGGTCTGGTTGTTTATCTTCTGGGCGTAGATTCCGAAAATCGGAGTCTTTCCGCTGGAGCGTCCGTCAGACCAGATGATGATGGCATTGTTTTCACTGTTCAAAACAGCAATCTGGGCATACTGCTGAGGCATCAGTTCGTCGCAGACAAGAATTCCATCGTTGCTGCCCAGCAGAGTTCCGTCCGATTCAATGTATCTGATGTAAATATTGGCGTCTTCATCGGCATAATCTTCCCAGGCAACCACCATACCGCCGTTGGCAAATCTGGCGAGGAAAGGCGACGCCTGGGTCGTGTCTCTCTGCACAACAAAATTACCCAGAGGTCCCCAGAGCGGCATTCCGGCATTGGTATAGCGCTGGATGGCAATATCTTCATTGGAGCCGGTGACACTTTCCTTCCAGGCAAACGTGATGTCATAGCCACCTAAAAGGGTGATTTCATCCTGCTCTCTGCCATAATCAGCCAAAGCAACTCCGGAAGGGTCCCACATGATTTGTCCGTCCAGAGAGATAAATTGACCGTAGAGATTCTTGATATAATCGCCGCGGAAATCCTGCCAGATAACAAACAGTCCGGCATTGGTCAGAGCAGCTTCAGGCTTGTATTGAATCAAATCCCAGCCGGTGTAGGTGGAAGTCATAACTCCATATTCAGACCAGCCGGCAGGAGTGGTGCCTTCAGGGGTCATTTTCTTTGCCCAGACTGTTTTAGCGCCTGCGTCGTCAGGATGAATACTGGTGCGTGTCCAGACAAAATAGGTGTCAGTCAGGACATTCATTTCGCATTCAAACAGCATATTGGCAGCAGGAATTTCGGAAACCAGAACGCCGTCATTGCCCCACATTTTAGTGTTTCCGACTATTTTCTGTCCGTAGATATGGAAGAGCTGATAAGGTCCGCCGGGAGCATTAACCAGGTCGAGATTAGACCAGCCGATGTAAAGAGCTCCGTCACAGTACGAAATTTTCGGGTCTTTCTGGCGCAAAGGTTCGCTGTCTGTCATTGCGACTCCTGTGTCACCCCAGAGCCTGTTGCCATTGGCATCCAGCAATTGACCGAAAATCTTGGGATTGTTGGTGCGGTTTTCTTCCCAGACAATGGCAATCTTGTCATCGGGAAGAACGACTGCTGAAACTGACTGCTGGTCTTTTCCGGTGAGGGTAGTGACCGGTCTGCCATTGACTTCAAAATCAATAGTAGAGTCGGGATTGATAATCTGATAGAAAATCTGATAACCGAGATTGGCAAATCTGGTATCCTGCCAGATGACAACAGCGTCGTTCTGACGGGGTAGAATAATGATTTCCTTGAGAGTGGCATCGCCGCTCAGACCCCAGAAAACTTCCACGCCGTTGTTGGCTAACAGAAGATTTCCGGCTGAATTCAGAACTTGATAATAGATTCCGACAGAGCCGTTGCGCATGTCCATCCAGTTGATGAAAACGTTGTTGCCGGAAGCTTTCAAAAGTGAACTGGACTGCTCATTGGGGGCAGTGCAGATGGGTTTTCCGTTGGCGTCCCACAAAGTTGCTCCGGTGGAAGACAGATGTTGGGCATAAATATCAATCTGAGGTGCATTACCGTTTCTGGCGTCATCCCAGACCACATAGCAGCCGCCGGCACCGTCAGAACTCATTCTGGGTGCATTCTGAATAAAATCTGCTATCGCTAGTGGCACACCATCAGGATTCCAGAGTTTTTGTCCAGTCAGATTAAGTTTCTGGGCATATAAATCGGCATTGTCAAAGTCATTTCTTTTATCTTCCCAAATGATGATGACACCGTTGTCGCTGGTCTGGACAATTCTGGGATTTTCCTGTGGAGCAGGAGTCGGAGCAGCACTGTCAGAATAAACTACTAAGGGGTCCTGCCATAAAATTTCACCGTTGATATTTACTCTCTGGGCATAGATGTCAGGATCAGTGTTTCTGAAATCCATCCAGGTGAAAACAAAAGAATCATTATTGATGGGAGCCATCTTTATCTTGTTCTGCTTGGCAGCATTGGGACTGAGCGCCAAAGGCTGTGCCCATGCCATCTGACCGCTGGGCAGGAATCTCTTGATGAAAAGGTCTTCCGCAGCACCCTGTGAACGCACATAACCCACCATCATTCCGCCGGCACCGTCAGGTAACATGGTGTTGTAGGATTCGTCAGCTCCGACATCATTGGCAATGGGAATTCCGTTCAAAGCCCACAAAGGCTGACCAGTAGAACTGATGCGTTGTCCGTAAATGTCTTTGCCCGGATTTCTGGAATCTTCCCAGATGATGTAGGCTCCGCCTTCACTGTCAGGTTCCATATTCAGAGAAATCTGAATCTGAGGATAGACACAGACAGGAACACCTCCGGTCTGCCATAACAACTGACCGGTGGGACTGACTTTCTGGGCATAGACATTGCCGTCCAAATCATCATAAAAATCAATCCAGGCTATGATGTAGTTGCCATCCGTCGTTTTGGTGATAACAGGGTCTTCCTGGCGGTCTGGTTTGCCATCAACCAGCAGAGGTTCACCCCAAACCATATTGCCGCTGGCATCGACTTTTTGGGCATACAGGTCACGGGCTCCCAGCTTGGTGTCAGACCAGACATAAATCGCCCCTCCGTCAGGGGTATCAGTTCCGGTTCTATACCATTCAATATTCACACCTTGTCTGATGGGAACGGCATTAGGCCATTCAAAGGCTGTCAGACTAAGGCTCAAACTAACCAAGAGTATAATCAGAATGTATTTTGGCACACAATCCTCCACACTTATTTATTCAATTTAATAATAATGCAAATTACTTTCCAAAGCGAGAACAGATTTTAGTGGAAAGTTTTTTCAACTGCCTAAGTTTCTGTTATAGATGAGGATGAAGGCATGAGAAAAGAAAACAAGAACAAAGTAGGATAATTTCGATTGACAAAATGCTAAGCTTCTGAAAATTAATAGTTCAGATATATAAGTGTTAAAAACGTCAAATTGGCGTTTAAGGATATAACTTACTAATAAACAGAGATTTAGATTCAGACATCAGAAAGGGAGAGAAAGTATGTTTGCAAAAATCAGAAAAAGAAACGGTCAAATTGTTCCCTTTGATAAACATAAAATTATTGTCGCTCTGCAGAAAGCGGGAGCTGCTTCAGGCGAGTTTGACCAGGAAAGTGCAGAAAAACTGTCTTTGAGAGTGCTCAACCTCGCTCTACAGGTATTTGAAAGCGATATGGTAGAGGTGGAAAAGATTCAGGACATCGTGGAAGAAGTTCTGCTTGCCTCTCCCTATAAAAAGACAGCCAAACAATACATTATCTACAGAGACCAGCATGCCCGCATCCGCGAACTGGTTTCGGCAGCCGATGTCAAACTCATAGACCAGTATCTGGACAAGCTGGACTGGCAGGTGAACGAGAATTCCAATATGGCATATTCGCTGCAGGGATTGAATAATTACATTTCATCGGAAGTGAGCAAAACCTATTGGCTGAATAAAATCTATCCGCCGGAAGTAAGACAGGCTCATGCAACCGGAGATATGCACATTCACGACCTGGGACAGATCTCCGTTTACTGCGTAGGCTGGGACCTGATGGACGTGCTGATGACAGGATTCTGCGGAGCAGCAGGCAAGGTTGAAAGCAGCCCTGCCAGACATTTCCGCAGCGCTTTGGGTCAGGTAGTGAACTTCTTTTACACCCTTCAAGGCGAAGCAGCAGGAGCGCAGGCATTTTCCAGCTTTGATACTTTACTGGCACCCTTCATCAGATATGACGATTTATCCTATAATGAAGTCAAGCAGGCTCTGCAGGAATTCATCTTTAACCTTAATGTTCCCACCCGGGTAGGATTCCAGACACCGTTTACCAATATCACTTTAGACCTGCTGGTACCCAAAATTTATGCTGATACGCCTGCCATCATAGGCGGAGTAGCTCAGGAAACCACCTACAGTGATTACCAGAAAGAAATGGATATGATCAACAAGGCCTTTCTGGAAGTAATGATAGAGGGTGATGCCAAAGGCAGAGTCTTTACATTTCCGATTCCGACTTATAATATTACCAAAGACTTCAACTGGAACAATAAAAACCTGGACTACTTGTGGGAAGTAACAGCCAAATATGGCATTCCGTATTTCTCCAATTTTGTGAATTCCGAACTCAATCCTGAAGATGCACGCTCCATGTG
>JAWOHU010000270.1:0-2905 GCA_046485025.1 Cloacimonadaceae bacterium (SeqCode)
ATTTCCTTCAGCAGGCAAGTAAATCAGATTTTATAAAATCCGTATTTAATTGATAGTTATAGCTGATATAAACATTTCTGTCATCATCCTTACAGGCCACGCGGGGTCCACCCGGGGTCCACGCGGGCTCAGCCCGGGAGGATCCCGCGTGGATTAAGGAGTTGAAGCAAAGTCTGTGTTATGAACAAACAGGGAAAATTACGCTCCGGGTCTGTCCAAGATAGTCAGAGTTATAGAAGTTGACACCGCAGGGCAGATGCGTCAGAGTGACAAATCCCTTGACTTATTCAATAAGTCTGAATATAAGGAAAAGAAATGTAAATAATGGAGTTATGATGCGCAACCTGATGATCGCAGGCAACTGGAAAATGAATAAGGACCTGTTTGAGACGCTCGCTTTCACACAGGGACTGAAAGCTTATGCAGAAAAGCATACAGAAGCCAAGGTGGAGATTGTGATCGCGCCGGCGTATCCCTTTTTGATGGTGGCGTCCGATCTGCTGAAAGGCACTGTGGTCAAGCTTTCCGCCCAGGATGTAAGTCTGAATGAGGACGGAGCTTTCACGGGAGAGGTTTCCGCCACTATGCTGGCCTCTCTGCATTTGCCCTTCTGCATAATCGGGCACTCGGAACGCAGACAATATCATCAGGAAACAGATGAAAGCGTCAATAGCAGACTCAAACAACTGCTCAAAAACGGCATCACGCCGATTTTCTGTATTGGCGAAAAGCTGCAGGAGCGTGAAGCAGAGCAGACCAATGCGGTTCTGGAAAGGCAACTGAAAGATGGCCTGGCAGACATAAATCTCTACACGGGCAAGGAAATCGTCATAGCTTACGAGCCGGTCTGGGCAATTGGCACAGGAAAAGTCGCCACGCCTCAGCAGGCTCAGGATGCACACGGCTTTATCCGCTCCTGGCTCAAAGCAAAATTCGGCGATAAAGTCTCTCAAGCTCTGCAGATTCTGTATGGCGGCAGCGTCAAACCGGATAACATAAATGAGCTGATGCTTCAGCAGGACATAGACGGAGCCCTGATTGGAGGAGCGTCTCTCAAACTTGAGCAGTTTATTGCCATGTTGGATTCTGCCACGGAAGTTGTTAAGAAAAAATAGAAATTGTGTCACTCTGAGCTCAGTCGAAGAGTGGACGCAAACTGCCGTGCCTGACATTTCGACTATGCTCAATGTGACACGGCAGATATTGTAAATCAAGGAAATAATGTTATGTTAGACCTCAAATTTATCAGGGCCAATGTGGAACTTGTCCGCGCTGCCATTCAGAACAAGAATGAAAAAGCGGACCTGGACGCGCTGCTGGCTCTGGATGAACAAAGGCGCAAACTGCAGTTTGACTTTGATCAGCTCAAAGCATCTCAGAATCAGGTTTCGCAGGAAATCGCGCAAAAGAAACGCAATAAGGAAGACGCCTCAGAACTGATCAATCAGATGGGCAGCGTGTCAGAACAGTTAAAACAGATAAGCGCCGAACTTTCCGAAACGGAAAAACAACTGGAAGCAATCCTGATGTGGATTCCCAATGTACCGCATCCCTCTGTTCCAATTGGCAAAGCTGAAAGCCAAAATAAATATGTCAGAGAATGGGGCAAGAAAACTGACTTTGATTTCACTCCCAAAGACCATCTGGAAGTGGCTTCCGATAACAATCTTCTTGATATGCAGAGAGGAGCTAAAGTCACAGGCAGCGGCTTTCCTGTTTATACAGGCTTCGGAGCAGCTCTGGAACGCGCTCTGATCAATTTTATGCTGTCTTTTCATATCCAAAAGAATGGTTATGAAGAAGTGGCAGTGCCGTTTATCGTAAACAGAAAAACCATGACCGGCACAGGTCAGCTTCCCAAGCTGGAAAATGATATGTACCGCATCGAAGAGGAAGACTATTTCCTGATTCCCACTGCGGAAGTGCCTATTACCAATCTTTACGCAGACGAAATTTTGCCCCTGAACAAGCTGCCTATGAAATTTGTGGGTTACACGCCTTGTTTCAGACGGGAAGCAGGTTCTTACGGTAAAGAAACCAAGGGCTTGCAAAGAGTGCATCAATTCAATAAAGTGGAGATGGTGCGATTTGTTCATCCTGACGATTCTTACGCCGTTCTGGAAGAAATGGTAGCCAATGCGGAAGCCATTTTACAGGCTCTGGGACTGCATTACAGAGTGATTGAACTCTGCACCGCCGACCTCAGTTTTGCCAGCGCCAGAACGTATGATCTGGAAGTCTGGGCTCCCGGCGCAGGACGCTATCTGGAAGTCTCATCCGTCAGCAACTTTGAGGATTTTCAGGCGCGCAGAGCCGGAATCAGATTCCGGGATGCGGAAGGCAAGGTCAGATTTGTGCACACCCTGAACGGTTCAGGCTTGGCGACACCGCGCACTATGATAGCCATATTGGAAACCTATCAGCAGGCGGACGGCACAATTGCTGTTCCGGAAGCGCTCAAGCCCTGGCTGGACATCAAAATCTAAAGCGGGAGAAGCTCTCTCTGATGCATCAGAAAACAATGCAGGACATAGTCGAAATCAGTTTTTTTGAACTGCTGCTGGCAATTGCCAAACGCAGGAAATTTGTCTTCAGATTCACCCTGATAGCGGTTGTAATTCTAACCATAGTAATTTTCCTGATTCCGCGCCAGTGGGAATCCAGGGCTCTGATTTCTCCGATTGCCGATAACACCTCTTCGCTGCAGCTGAGTTCAAATCTGCTCAGCAGTTTTGGCAATATGCCGCTGCTGGCGTCCCAGAAAATGGAAATGGCGCTGGATTTCCTGACTGTGATGGACAGCCGCACTTTCCGGGAAGACGTCATCAGAAAGTTTAACCTGGTCAGCTATTTTGGCGTCAATGAGCCGGACTCTTTAGCGGCAATGGATAAGACCCTGAAAAAG
>JAWOHU010000282.1:0-6756 GCA_046485025.1 Cloacimonadaceae bacterium (SeqCode)
CCCTGGCGCTGGCTACGATGCTGATTCCGGCGCACCAGGTTTACGTTTCCGCCTTCAAATCAGTCAGGCACGGCTCTGCCAATATGGATGTCCTGATTGCGCTGGGCACGATTGCAGCCGTGGTCACGGGACCGTTGTCACTGTTTATGAAGGTGGAGGATTTCAGCGGCATTGCGGCAATGATCATTGCCTTCCACCTGACGGGACGCTATCTGGAAAGCAGAGCCAAAGGCAAAGCCAGCGAAGCTATCCGCAAACTGATGAACCTGGGAGCCAAGACTGCTATTCTGTATAAAGACAATGAGGAAACCGAAATCCCATCCTATAAAATCAAGGTCGGAGACCTGCTGATTGTCAAGCCGGGCAGCAAGATTCCCACTGACGCTGTCATTGTGGAAGGAACTTCCGATATTGATGAATCGATGGCGACTGGCGAAGCCATGCCGGTGACCAAAAAGCCGGGTGATGCTGTCCTGGGAGCCACTGTCAATCAGGAGGGACGTCTTGTCATCAAAGCAACCAAAATCGGCAAAGATACCTTCCTGGCGCAGATTGTGCAGATGGTCAAAGACGCCCAGCACTCCAAAGTGCCGATTCAGGTTCTGGCGGATAAGGTGACGGGAGTCTTTGTCCCGATTGTGCTGGTGTTGGCGGCAGGAACTTTTTTTGCCTGGTATGTCTTTCCGGAAAGGATGCAGCAGATTTATCATCTATTGAGTGATTACATACCCTGGGCTATGGGAACTCAGGATAAGCTCAGCGCCGCCATCATGGCGACGATTGCCACGCTGGTGATAGCTTGTCCCTGCGCTTTGGGCCTGGCGACGCCGACAGCTCTGATGGTGGGAAGCGGAATCGGTGCTGCAAGAGGCATCCTGATCCGCAACGGGGAAGCTCTGCAAAGGATGAAAGACATTAAAGTCATGGTTTTTGACAAGACAGGAACTCTGACTTACGGCAAGCCGGAACTGATAAAAGTGCTGCCCATCGGGACAGACGAAAACACTGTGCTGAAGCTGAGCGCTTCTCTGGAAAAGGGTTCCGAGCATCCGATTGCCAGAGCAGTGGTCAAAGCTGCGCAGGAACAGAAGCTGGAACTTTTTCCTCTGCAGGACTTCAAAGCCATTGCCGGAAAAGGCATTCAGGCAGCTCTGCAGAATAAGACGTTTTACCTGGGCAGTCTGGATTTCATCTCAGAATATGTGAAAGATGCTCCGAAAGTAGCCGGGGAACTGCCTCTGGCGCCATATCCGCAGGCGACACAGGTTTATCTTTCAGATGGAGAGCAGCTGCTGGGCTGTCTGCTGGCGGCGGACACGGTTAAAGAGGAAGCTAAAGCAGTGGTGGCGGAACTCAAAAAGATGGGGATTTTGCCAATAATGCTGAGCGGTGACAATGCCACGGTGGCAGCGGCAATTGCCAAGCAGAGCGGGATTGAGCGCTATCTGGCAAACGTTTTGCCGGAAGACAAGGCAGTTCAGATCAGGAATCTGCAGCAGCAATTGGGTGCTGTGGCAATGGTGGGAGATGGCATCAATGATGCTCCTGCTTTGAAACAAGCCGATATTGGCATCGCCATGGGGCAGGGGACTGATATTGCGATGGAAGCTGCGGATATAACGATTGTAAGAAGCGATCTGGGAGCATTAATAAAGGCTATCAGATTGTCCAGAGCAACCTTCAGAAAGATTAAGCAAAATCTGTTCTGGGCTTTCTTTTACAATCTGATAGCCATTCCGTTGGCAGTTATGGGTCTGCTGCATCCCGTCATTGCAGAAATTGCGATGGCAACAAGCTCTGTGACAGTTGTCACCAATGCCAATCTGCTCAGGAAAGCAAAGCTGTAATATAATTATACGTCAAAAGTGACGGTAATCTGATAGCCTGATTTTACCTTTTCCAGTTTGGCAGGCTGGAATGCCACCGCTTTGAGCGGGACATTGGGCTTGTCACGTTTCATGGCGACCCGGAACGAAACCTGAATGTTCAGATGCTTGTCGCCCAGGTCAATCGTATCAACTGACAAGGGCAGGAAATGATGTTTCTGGGTAAATGCCAGCAGTTCCCTCATCCATTGTGTGTACAATTCCTGATAGTTCTTTCCGGTAATACTGAAGTGTTCGTGAACTATGGGATACTCAGGCTTTTTGGGTTCGGGACGGTTGGGATTCTTTTTATAAATAAGCCTTCTGAATCCTTCCAAGCCATTGTAAAACATGTCAATATGATTGCATCCGTAGAAGACGACATTGAAATCGGCGGATTCCGGTAATACCTGATAAATTCTGCTCTTCATGAGTAAATCACTCCTCTTGTAAGTTCCTATAATTTTAGCTGATTCTGCGTTATCAGCATCCTGTTTATCAAGGTTTATGCCTTAAGCAATTCCATTGAAAAACAGCATCCTTACATTAGAACCAGCACTCCTAAATCAAACCTAATGCACTTATCTAAAACCAATATATATTGTCAAGCAAGTTTTCTGCCAAAGATGACAAATCTTTAAAAATCTGAGATAGCGCATTTAATTCATTATATACAATAAAATAACTCATTTTTGCCGTGAAGCAAATTCATGCTGACAAATTCACATAAGTATATTCTTGTATCACAGGATAAATCAATGAAAGAGTGTAAACGGATGCTGAATGATGTGTCAAGGGGCAGGCGGATGTTCTGTTTCTTCCTGAGGGGTCTCAGGAGTAGCGGTCTCTTCTGTTACTTCATCAACAAGTTCAGGCATGGCTTTGAGCTTTCTGCGGTGCTTCAGCCAGGCAAGCAAGATGATAATTGGCAGCAGAGAAAAGATGAGAGCATTGATGCCAATCAGTGGAAACTGCCAGCCATAGCGCTTCAGAACCTTGTCAAATTCATTGCTGAAAGCAAATTGAGACATCCGGAAGGAGGCATAAAAGGTTCTGGTAAAATCGCTTTTGGCTGGTCCGGAAGCACCTGAGCTGTTATAGACCAGGCTCACGTTGTCCCAGAAATCCTCCCACCGGTCGTGGTGTTTGGACTGCAGATGGTTAATGGCGAAAGCAGAAGTCAGATAAAACATATTCCAATAGCTTTTCAGCCTGGGATACTGATACACCATTTCAGTCAGGGAAAGCTTGTAACCCATGAAACGGTAGCGGGTGAAACTGTAGTAAGCCGGAAAGCCGAACTGACCGGAATAGTAGAATGCCATACCCTCGTGAAACCATAAGGGGACGCTGCTCAGAGTCTCATCCAGAAACCAGTGGATATATTCATGCATGAGCACACCGTCATAACTTTCCATGGCAATCTGATCAGGACTGCGCACATAGATTTTCTTTTCCCGGGGAGAGTAGAAAGCCAGGCTGGATTCGACGATTTTGCCCTTGCCGGTGGTGAGAAACTCATATTCCTGACGGTTGGGCAGGATGGTGATGAGCAGAGGCTGGACAGGATAGACGCCCAGCTTCATCTGGAAGGCGTTGATGCGCCGAGACAGGCTTCTGACAATGATTGAGGCGTAGGCTGTGTCCTTGGGGGCGGCAGTTATCTGTATGTCATTGTACTGCCACGTTTTCCAATCTATGGCAAAAAGGGTCAAGCAGGAGCCAAGCAGGATGAAAATGAAAATGAAGCGGGAGAGCTTTAGCAAAGCCTGTTTCTACTCAAGAGGAGATTTTTCAGTGAGTTTGTAATACTTGGTGGCGTCTTTTTTGGCTACATTTCCGACGGGAACTTCCACAATTTCAAGCAGATGTCTGAAGCCGTATAAATCAAGGCGGATGAGGTCTCCGGCTTTGACTTCCTGACTGGCTTTGGCGGTCTTGCCGTTAATCTGCACGAGGTTCTTGTCACAGGCGTTTTTGGCTATGGAGCGGGTCTTGGTCAGGCAAATTTTATTGAGCAGAAGGTCGATTCTCATGAGTAATCCGATGTTAAATTATTGCTTTTTAGGAGTGTCCAGCAGATGTCTGACCCTGGCAGCCAGATCCTTTGTAGTAAAGGGTTTCATAATGAAGTCGCGGATGCCTTTTTTGGCGGCTTCATCGGCTGAAATCAGAGTCGTGAAACCGGTGCAGAGGATGACAGGCAGGGCGGGCTGACGCTTCAGCATATTAACAGCGAGCTCGATGCCATTGATGTAGGGCATTGTGGTGTCGGTAATTACGAGGTCCACGCCATCCTTGTTATTGATAAAGTAATCAAGCGCTTTTCTGGGGTCTGTGAAGCCCTTGACCTTGTAGCCCAGCTTGATGAGACCCTGGCAGAAAACGTTGACCAGCATGGGTTCGTCATCCACGAAGACAATATTTTCCGTGCCGTTGAAGTCTTCTTCCTCAATCACTTCGAGGGTTGAAGGAGGCCAGGAAACCGTGTTGTAGAGCGGCAGCAGGACTGTGAAGGTGGTTCCCCTGCCGGGTTCGCTGTTGACTCTGATAGCGCCGTGGTGGGATTGCACGATGCTATGCACGATGGCAAGTCCCAGTCCGGTGCCCAGGGAAGCTGATTTGGTGGTGAAGTAGGGGTCAAAAATGCGGTCCACAATGGATTGGTCGATGCCACTGCCATTGTCAATTACTCTCAGACGGACGTGCTGGCATTGCTCCAGTTCGGGATAGGCAATCATGTCTTTGCTGTTGAAGGAGACACTATCAACAACAATCTGGACGGTTCCGCTTTCGCTGGGCATTGCCTGCATGGCGTTGGTGCCCAGATTAATCAGAATCTGGTGCATCTGACCGGGCACGGCAAGTACGGTAACTTCTTCTGCCAGATACTGTTCCTTTATCAGAACGGAGCGGGGCAGATATGACCTCAGGAAACGTGATGCTTCTTTAACGTGGTCGATGAAATTGATAGTCTCGGTTTTGGATTCTTCCTGTTTGCTGAAGGAAATCAGGTGCTGAATCATTTCTTTGGCGCGGGAAGCGGATTTGAGGACTTCCACCAGGTTATTGGAGGTTTCGGAATCTTTGTCAATGCCGTCGCTGGCAAGCTCCGTGTAGCCGATAATAGCACTGAGGATATTATTAAAATCGTGTGCAATGCCGCCAGTCAAACGTCCTATGGCTTCCAGCTTCTGGACACGTTTCTGCTGTTCGTCACGCAGAATCTGATAGGTGATGTCGTTGCAGCTGGCGATGATGCTGGAAAGCTTTCCTTCCTGATCTATAACGGGTTTGACGACCATATCGAGAGTGATGCGCTGATTGTCTTTGCGCACCATTTCGATTTTTCCGTGCCAGGGTTGGGAACTGCGCACCCGTATCCACTGACGCTGCATTTCATCCCGGGTGCTGGGTTCGAAGGGCAGGAACTCAAAAGGCTTTTCCAGCAGCTCATTACGGTTATAGCCGGTGATTTTTTCAAAGATGGTATTGACGTAGCGGATGAAGCCTTCCGGAGTGAAGATAATGATGCCTTCTCCAGCCTGCTCAATAGCCTGAATGAGCACTGTGATGGATTCGTCGGACTGCTTTTTCTGCAGGGCATAGGCAATGTGTTCAGAGATTGATTCCAGCAGGAGTTTGTCCTCTTCATCATACTGGTCGGTCTTGTCATAACTCTGCAGAACCAGAGCGCCAATCACTTCACCCGAGACAATCAAAGGAATACCGAGCCAGTTTTTGCTGGGAGCGCCGAGGACATTTTTCCCGATGCGTTTTTTGATATCGTCTTCGTTGAGCAAAAGAGTCTTGGCTTCCGTAATCAATTGCGCAGTCAGAGAATGGCTGTTATCTGCTTCGACGGGTGAATTGTCAGGCGCAATCTGGTCCACCATATAGGGAAAGGTGATGAGATTGCTTTTTCTGTCATATTGGGCAATGTAGAAATTGGTCACGTCCAGCAGCTGGGAGAGAGCTTCATGAATCAGTTTATAGAGGTCGTCCAGAGAATCGGTAACATTGATGGCATGGCTGATCTGGTGCATGATTTTGGTGATGATTTCAGAGCGTTTGGCAGCAGATAAATCCGAGATTATCAGAGCGAAAATAGGTTCCCTGGTATCTTTGATTTTGACCAGGACCTGTTTGTAGGAGTGCAGTTTATGATGATTGTCATAGAATTCCAGTTCCATCTGCAGAGGTTCGGGCTGAGGATTTGACAGGATTTGCTTCAGTCTGTTTTCACCAATGATGAATTGCTTATTTAGCTGCACATTGGCGATGAAGATATTTTCCACTTCCCAGACCGGTTTGCCCACCACATCAAGAATGGGGACGCCCAGCATGCGGCTGAAAGTGTCGTTCATCAAAATCACTTTGCCATCCTGCTGAAAGATGAGAATTCCTTCAGAGGAGTGCTCGAAAACGTATCTGAACAGGGCTTCGCGTTCTTCCTTATTGATGGGTAGATTCTGATAAATGCTCTCTGTCATAGCTTCCTTCCGTCAGGCGGTTAAAATTCTTTGCGTCTCCAGTGCTATCATAAGTTCTTCATTGGTGGGGATTTTCAGGACAGTCACCCTTGATTCGGGAGTGCTGATAACCTGGATTTCGTCACTGAAGACAGCATTTTCTTCTTTGTTTAAAATGATGCCCAGCGCATCGAGATCACGGCAGACTTGTTCACGCATGATGGGCATGCGTTCACCCACTCCGCCGGTAAAAATCAGAACGTCCAGACCATTCATGGCAGCGAAGTAAGCACCGATGTATTTTTTGATGCGGTAGCAATAGACATCCAGGGCCTGAATGGCATTGGGATTCTGCTTTTCGAGGATCTCGTCCTCAATGGTGCGCATGGCATTGGAGAGATGAGACAAGGCCAGCATGC
>JAWOHU010000285.1:0-6782 GCA_046485025.1 Cloacimonadaceae bacterium (SeqCode)
CAGCCATCAACAAATTGAATCCGATTGTGTGCATCAACAAAATTGACCTCTGCGAAGATATCTCAGAAGTAGATGAAATCATATCCTCTTACAGACAAATTGATGTGCCTGTGATTTATACTTCCACAGTCACTATGGCAGGCATCAATGAATTGAAAGAAATCCTGACCTATAAAGATTCTGTTTTTTCAGGCCAGTCCGGTACCGGAAAATCGTCATTGATCAATGCTCTGGAACCGGGACTGGACCTTGCAGTAGATGAAGTAAGCGATTTTAATGAAAAAGGCAAACACACCACCTCGCAGGCACATCTGATCAAATGGTCGTTTGGAGGCAATCTTGTGGATACACCTGGACTTAAAACAGTCAATCTGCACCGTGAACAGAAAAACCTGGTTCCCAACGTGTTTCCCGGCTTTGATATGTATTCCGATAAATGCTATTTCCGCAGATGCACTCATGACCACGAAGCAAGCTGTGCCGTTAAAGCAGCTATGGAAGAAGGAACCATTCCTGCCGAGCGTTATGAATCCTACTTGAGGATAATGGAGTCGCTATGAAAAATTTCGGTCTGTTCATCCATCCCAGTTACCTGAAGAAAGAAAATCTCTTCAAGCTTGTCAAAGAGCTTCAGGCTGAATATAATCTCAAGTTTTTCGGCTTTGAAAGCCAGAGAGAATTTCTTTCACCTGCACTTGATATTTATATCCCGGATTCAGATAGTAACCATAAAATTGATTGCATCCTGGTTTTTGGCGGCGATGGAACTATCCTGAGAGCTAAGGATATCGCTCTGAAAACCAAGGCTCCCATTCTGGGCATCAATCTTGGTTATCTGGGTTTTCTGTCAGAAAGCACTCTGGCTGACCTGCGCAAATCCATCAAAGACCTGCTCAAGAATAAATACAAACTGCAGAACAGAATGCTGCTTTCTGTTCGATTAAAACGTAATAATGCAATTGTGTATACCGGTCTGGCGCTGAATGATGCAGTGATTTATAAAGCAGATTCGCCCCGGTTGATAAGTATCAGGATATACAGTTCCGGCAGATTTGTGCTGGACCCGCGCTGCGATGGCGTCATAGCTTCAACTCCAACGGGTTCAACAGCATATTCACTTTCTGCTGGCGGACCGATTCTCTCGCCTGTGATGAAAGCCATTGTCCTCAGTCCCATCAATCCGCACATCTTGTCAATCAGACCAATGGTTTTTCCGGACAGCGATACATTAATGTTTAAAGTGCATGGTCTGGATACTCCTGCCCGGCTGCAGATTGATGGCATCAATGCCTATGAAATCCATGAGAATGATGAGCTGACCGTGTCTGCCTCAAAAAAGCAGGTCTCTTTCATCAAACTCAGCAATCGCACTTTTTATGCTATCCTGCGCAATAAAATGCATCTGGGAAAATAATGCTGACTGAGTTATACTTGAAAAACTACATTCTGATCAAAGAGCTGAAACTCTCTTTCAGAGCAGGTATGACTGTCATCACCGGCGAAACTGGAGCCGGAAAATCCATTCTGGTAGGCGCATTAAATCTTGTCTTTGGCAAAGCCGGAACTCAAAAAATTGCCTATGATCCCAAGCAGGATGTCTATCTGGAACTCACTTTTCAGATACCGTCGGCTCAAATTGAGGTTCATTCTTTTCTTGAAGAAATTGGATTTGCTGCAGATGAGGGTGAAATCATAGTTTCCAGAGAAATCACTGCTGCTGGAAAATCCACTTCTTATCTGAATGGCAGGAAAACCAGCATCGCTGTCCTGAAAGAAATGCACGACCTGCTAATCGATTTTCATCATCAGAGAGACCAGCAAAACCTGCTCAGTAAGTCCTTCCAACTGGATATTCTGGACCGGTATGGAAACCTGATACTGCAAAGGACTGATTTCAGGAATTCCTATCAGGAATTGAAAAGCACGATGCAGGCTCTGAAAGGCCTGCAGGATGCAGATGAACTCAGCAAACAGATGGCTGAACTTTACAGATTCCAATTGGATGAAATCAACAGCGCTAATCTGACCATCGGCGAAGACAATGAACTGCAGCAGGATTATGAGTTTCTTTCTCATTCCGAGGAAATACTTACTCTGGCTGAAGAAGCTCATCAGAACATTTATGAACAGGAAAACAGTCTCTATGACTCACTTTCAAGGATTCTGACCCAGATAGCTAAATTCTCTACTATGAGTCCCAATATTAAAGAAATCTGCAGCAAGCTGGAAACCAGTCTGGAAGGCATCCAGGATGTCAGTTCTCAGCTCAGAGCGCTGAAAGAACAGATTTCCTCCGATCCTGAAAGATTGAATAATGTCAGGCAAAGACTGGATCTGATAAATAATCTGAAGGTCAAATACAAGCTGAATACACTCACAGAAATCCTTGCCTACAGAGATAAAATCAATCAGACTGTGGAGTCTCAGGATAACAGAGCAGAAGAGATACAGGCTCTGGAAAAGCAGATTGAAAGCCTGTTTCAGGCACTGCTTGTCAAAGCTGATGCGCTTTCAGAAAAGAGACAGCAAACTGCCTTAAAACTGTCAGACAGTATCCTGAAAAACATCAGGTTTCTGTCCATCCCCCAGGCCGGATTTGAAATTCAAATTGACAAAAAAGCCAAAGCTAAAATCATACTGACAGAAATGAATAAAGTGTTATCTGACAGTGGTCAGGATGTGGTGGAATTCATGTTTTCCGCCAATGTGGGAAGTCCCATACAGCCTTTGAAAGAGATCGTTTCCGGCGGTGAGTTGTCACGCATATTGCTGGCAACCAAGAAATCTCTTGCTCAGGTGATGCCGCCCCGCACAATGATTCTGGACGAAATCGACAGCGGCATCGGTGGTAAAACTGCCGGCAGTATGGCAGATTTTATTCACGGCTTGTCAGAATCATATCAGGTAATCTGCATTACGCATCTTGCCCAGATTGCTGCGCGGGCTGATAACCACGTCTCGATTGAGAAGAAGTCAAAGCAGAAGCAGACGCTGATTGAAGTAGGATATCTGGATGAGTTGTCAAGAGTGACTGAAATCGCCAGAATGCTGTCCGGACACATTACTGACACTTCTGTCAGCCATGCCAGAGAGTTATTAAAAAAAGCATAATGAGGTATAAATGAAATCTGTAAGAAGTAGAAGCAAAAGACTTAGAACCATAGCCCTGTTCATTGTTCTGATCTCTTTGATCACATCCTATTATTTTAACGGACTGACATCCAAAGCGCCGTCTGTGTCGTCAAGAAATACTGATAGAATTTTTGAGGAAATGACTCACTCACAGAAGATTAAAGTCGGTGTGAGCGTCAAATCCATGGAGTTACTGCGCAAGTTTATTGATACCAGACTGATAGCTCAGGGTGCTAAAAAACTCAGTGCTGAAGAGCAAAGTAATGTCGGCAGATACATCTTTCAGGTTGAACCTCAGAACGTTAGTTCGCTTCTCACAGAACTGGCTGAAATTGGCAGCGTCTATGACAAGAAGGAAAACAACAATGTCATGGATACTTCAGTGGACCTGGAATCCAAGCTCAGAGACAGAGAAGCTCTTTACCAGAAAGAGTTTTCAGACTATAATAATTCCAAGACCAAGTATTCCTATCAGTTGGACAGATTGAACCAACTCAGCAAGCAAGTGGACAGCCTTAAGTTTGCCATCAGCAATCAGAGAAACCAGGCTATGACTCTTCTATACATAAATGCTCAGCAGTTGGCAGGACAGGGCGGCAGGGTTCGCAGCTATCAGAAGTTTTTCCTCGATTTTATCAAGTATCTGATTGTATTTACAGTAGTTCTGGCATTTCTGCATTATGGCACAGTATTGTTAGTATATCTGCTTGCTATGCTGGGCATCAAATTCCCTTCCCTGACCGGATTTTTTGGCAGAGGGTATAACTACTATGCCGGCTACAAAGGTTATCGCGGTTACGGTGGTTACGGCTCCAGCTATGGCTCAGGCAAAAAACGCCGCGTGAAAAGAATCTACAAGAATAAATCTTCGTCCGAGTCTGACAGCTCTGACGAGGAAGGCAAAGAATAATCGTATTTACCAAATAGGAGGATACTTATTATGGTAGCATGGCAAATCTGGATGATTATTGGAATCATCTGTATTGTAATCGAGATCTTTGACCCCGCGTTCTTTTTCTTTAGTCTGGGTGTGGCAGCGATCCTAACAGGGCTGCTGTCCTTCGTGGTGCGTTCCACTCCCCTGCAGATTATCATTTTTGTGATTCTCAGCTTTTTGGCTTTTCTGAGCATGCGCAAATTCGGGAAAAAACTCCTCTCTGTAACTGATAAGGATACCAATGTCTATGCCCTGAAAGGTAAGATCGGCGTCGTTACAAAAGCTATTCCTGAAAGCGGAAGAGGCTATGTGAAAATCGGCGGCGAGGAATGGTCTGCTGTTGAGAAGAATGAAAAAGCAGTTGATGTGAATGTGAAGGTGACTGTTGTTGAAATCGACGGCAATAAACTAGTGGTCGAAACTCAGCAACTTGAAGTCTGATTAACTCAAACTCAGTAACAATGACAATATAAAAAACCATAGGAGGTCCTACCATGGCAGCAATTTATTTTGTTCTATTAGCTCTGATTATTCTAATTTTATCAGTCCTCTCCAAAGGATTGATCATTGTCCGCCAGGCTGAAGTTGTAATCATCGAAAGGCTCGGTAAATATTACAAGACCCTGCCCAGCGGCCTGCATCTGATAGTGCCAATCTTTGACAGACCCCGTTCCATCCATTGGCGTTATGTGAAAACCGATTACCGCGGAAATTCTGTGATCACGCAGCGCGTTGAAAACCGCATTGACCTGCGCGAAACGGTCTATGACTTTCCGCGTCAGAACGTGATTACCAGTGATAACGTAACCATCAATATCAATGCCCTGCTCTATTTCCAGGTCACCGACCCCTACAAAGCTGTCTATGAAATCGGAAACCTGCCCGATGCCATTGAAAAGCTGACTCAGACCACTCTGCGTAACGTGATTGGTGAACTCGAACTGGATAAGACACTGATATCCAGAGACACCATCAATTCCAAGCTGCGTGACATTCTGGATGACGCTACCGACAAATGGGGCGTTAAGGTCAACCGTGTAGAATTGCAGGACATTCTGCCTCCTGAAGAAATCAGGTCTGCCATGGAAAAACAGATGCGCGCTGAACGTGACAAACGCGCCAAAATACTCACTGCTGAAGGTGAAAGACAGTATAATATCCTTACCGCTGATGGTGAAAAGATGGCAAAAATTGCCCGTGCTGAAGGTGAAGCCCAGGCCAAAATCCTGGTTGCTGAAGCTGAAAAACAGGCTATTCAGATGATTTCTGAGGCGGTGAAAGCCACTGCCACCGATCCTGCTCAATATATGCTGGCGCTCAGATATATTGCAGCTTTCAATGATATCGTCAAACAAGGCGACAAAACAGTTGTCGTGCCTTATGAAACTCAGGCTCTGTTAGGCTCCATAAAAACCCTGCAGGGCATTTTTAATAAGTAAATAATGTAATAAATTCATAAGGCGGTAATGGTTTTGTTAGTAGCTGTTACCGCTTTTTTATAAAGGAGATACTATGTCTGAAATCATTCATATTAAAGCTCGCGAAATTCTTGATTCCCGCGGCAATCCCACAGTTGAAACTGAAGTGCACCTGGAATCCGGAATTGTAGCGCGTGCAGCGGTTCCCAGCGGCGCTTCCACCGGTGAGCATGAAGCGCTTGAACTCAGGGATGGCGATAAATCCCGTTACCTGGGCAAAGGCGTGCTCAAAGCTGTCCAGAATGTCAATGAAGTAATAGCTCCCCACGTGTTGGGCATGGAAGTCTGCGACCAGGCTGCCATTGATTTAACCATGCTTGACTTGGATGGTACTGCTCTCAAAACCAAGCTCGGCGCTAATGCCGTTTTATCTGTTTCCATGGCTGCTGCCAGGGCTGCTGCCCTGGAGATGGTCATTCCGCTCTATCGCTATCTGGGAGGAGTGGGCGCCAGGTTACTTCCTGTGCCGATGTCCAATATTATCAATGGCGGAGCGCATGCCGACAACAATGTCGATATCCAGGAGTTTATGATTATGCCTTTGGGTGCTCCCAATTTCAGAGAAGCCCTGCGTATGAATGCTGAAACTTTCCACGCTCTCAAATCCATTCTCAAAAGCAGAGGTCTGGCAACATCCGTAGGCGATGAAGGCGGTTTTGCTCCCAATCTCGCCACCAATGAAGATGCCCTCAAAGTCATTGTGGAAGCCATTGAAAAGGCAGGCTACGTTCCCGGAAAGGATATTTTCATTGCTCTTGACCCGGCTGCCAGTTCTTTCTACAAGGACGGCAAGTATCACCTGGCGGCTGAAAACAAGGCTCTTACTTCCACCGAAATGATTGATTATTATGAAACTATGGTGGACAGGTATCCCATCGTTTCTATTGAAGACGGACTGGCAGAAGACGACTGGGACGGCTTTGCTGAAATGACCAAACGTCTGGGACAGCGCATCCAGGTTATGGGCGACGATTTGTTTGTCACCAATCCGGAGCGTATCAGAACAGGCATTGCCCAAAACAGCGCCAATTCCGTCCTGATCAAACTCAACCAGATTGGCAGCGTGTCTGAAACCATTGATGCCATCAACACGGCACATCAAAATGGCTGGACTGCTGTCGTTTCACATCGCAGCGGCGAGACCTGCGACACCTTTATGGCAGACCTCTGCGTCGGTCTCAACACAGGTCAGATCAAGACCGGTTCCATTTCCAGAAGTGAACGCATCGCCAAAT
>JAWOHU010000030.1:0-3356 GCA_046485025.1 Cloacimonadaceae bacterium (SeqCode)
CTTTGATACATACGCAGCAATGACAGATGCTGCAGGAAATTTTGCTATGCCATCAATCCCACAGGATACCTATGATGTCATCATCTCTGCCAATGGTTTTGGTGTTTATAACAACACCTTTCAGCTTGAGAACATCAGACAGATTTTCATTTTACCTGATCCCATCTTTCTGGAAGATTTTGAAACGGGTCTGGACAGCTGGACTGTGCAAGCTCCCTGGGCGATTGTAAATCACAATGGCGAACTTGTCTTGACTGATTCTCCCACCGGTAACTATGGTAACAATCTGAATGTGGAAACTGCTTTATCCAATCCTGTCAGCCTGGAAAATGTAACAAATGCGACCCTTTCATTTGATCTGAAGTATTCCCTGGAAAACAACTATGACTTCCTCTTTGTTTATGTTTCGGCAAATGGCACTGACTGGTTTGAGCTTGCCTACTTTACAGGAGTGAATCAGAATTGGGTGAATTACTCCCATTCTTTACAGAACTACGAAGGCGGAAATCTATATCTCAAATTCCACTTGAGCACTGATCCCAGTGTCAATGCAGATGGAGTCTATCTTGACAACATAATGATTTCCGGTTTATCCACAGTTCAGACTGTCTATGGCGACACTGATGCCAACTGGATTCTGAACTGGCTTGATGTTACAAACATTCTTCAATACAGCGTTGGCAACGACCCCATTCCTTTGATAGACGGCTACCCCTGGTCAGACTTTCGGCTGGAAGCTGCTGATGTGGATAATGACAATCTGATTACTGCCACAGACGCCTATTATATCTATCACAGATTTGGTTCTTTTAGTGCCTTTCCCACACAAGGTGGAGCAGCTATTACGTTCAACGATCCAATGCTAACTGCCGCAAATGGAAATCAGGAGTGTCAGTTATACTTTTTGGCAAACCCACATGATTTGAAATCTCTGACTCTGAATTTTTCTTCTGATGAAGCTCTTACTGTAAATGATATAGAATGGGTTCAGCCTCAGAACTTTGCGATTGCTGCCAGTTCCGATTTGAAAAATATCAGCGCTATTGTTATAAATGATGCAGGATTTACATCATCATTATTAACTATGTCATTTACTACTGCTGCGGAAGTTATCTTTTGTTCGGGACTTGTTAACGATATCCCCGTAAGTTTTTATATCGGCACCACCTCTAATGATGATAATCTTGCCCAGCCTGTCCTGACAGAAATCCTGGGCAACTACCCCAATCCCTTTAATCCGGACACCACAATCCGCTTTTCTATAGCCAAAGACAACACTCCTGTCCGGCTGCTGATTTACAACTCCAAAGGACAGTTGGTCAGAACTCTTGTTAATACAAATCTGGATAAAGGCTTTCACAGCCTGTACTTTGACGGAACAGACAATCACAACAACACACTCGGAAACGGCATCTACTTCTACCGTCTTGTCACACCTGATACTGTTTCCATAAACAAAATGGTGATTTTGAAATGAACAAAAATCAGTTTAACAAACCTCTTCCTGAGCCCAGATATCCAATGATTAGACTCTATATCGGCATCGGCTTTATTATCATTGCTGTTGTAGCTCTGCTTCTGATTATGCTGCTGCCTGATAACATAACTGATAAGAATGATTCAGTCTCGCAGTATATATTTGAAAAACATGGCACCGCTTCCTTTTTTGATAAAACGGGCGCAGAGCTTTGCAGCTTTGACATCGAGATTGCTGAAAGTCTGGAAAAGCAGACCATCGGGCTGATGTATCGCGATTCTCTGGCTGCCAATCAGGCTATGCTTTTCCCCTATCCGGATGACGACATCCGTATCTTCTGGATGAAAAACACCTATCTGCCTCTGGACATCATTTTTATCGCCGGGGACAGCACCATTGTCTCCATCACGAAAAACACCACTCCCTTCGACGAGACGGGTATGCAGTCCAAAGCTCCTGCCCGTTTTGTACTGGAAGTTAATGCCGGTATTTCTGACCGCTTCAATCTGCAGCCCGGACATAAATTCTCCTACACACGTGATATAAATCAAACTAAGGAATAAAATGACCAACTACAAACTCTTCATCAAACTGCTTTTGACCATATCCCTGTTGGCTTTGTTACTGCTTTCAGCCGCTTCCTGCTCCCAGGAAAAAGCGCCTAAACCAAGAGAAAGAACAATTCAGGAACAGCCTCAGGATGAGTATCAGGAAGGGGAAGAAACCCCTGCGTCATTTCAGCAAACAACTTCTCTCAGTTATACCTACCGTTTTCTGGATTCCCAAGACCTGCCCCCTGTGGCAATTATCATCGACGACTTTGGCTATATCGGCGGCGACCTACTGCAAGGTTTTGCAGAACTGGATGATAACATCACTTTTGCCGTCCTGCCGGATTTGCCGAACACTGAAAAGTCCGCCCAGCTTGCCAATGTCTATGGTCACGAAGTGATTCTGCATGTTCCGATGGAAGAGCAATCCAAAAGTCAAAACCCCGGCGCTAGATATATTAAAACAGGTATGGATGAATCTGAAATCAAAGCTATCCTGATGGATTTTATCAGCCAGGTTCCCCAGGCTGTGGGAGCTAACAATCACATGGGCAGCGGCGTCACGGCAGATTATGAAACCATTTACACTGTGTTGGACTACCTGGATTCCCAAGGTATGTTCTTTCTTGACAGCAAGACCACTTCCAAGTCCAAAGTAATCAATGCCGCCAAAGAATTGAAAGCCGATTATGCCACCCGGGATATATTTCTGGACGTTCCAGACGTCTCCAATGCCACGCTGAATAACAAACTCAAAGAAATCGAGAAGTTCCGCGGCAGAGTCGAACCCATTATCATCATCAGTCATTGCCACAACACGGCAAAACTCATCGCTATGCAGACCTTTGTCAGCCATCTGCAAGGTATGGGCGTCAGATTGATTCCTCTTTCCGACGCCGTTAAAAAATTCAAGCTTCCTTCATAATGTGCACATTCATCCTCCTTTTGACATCACCCATATCTGACCAATATATGACCGATAGATAAAGGCATAGAAGCGGTTATCTAACGGTAATGTATTGCTAAATGATAGTTTATGATGTAAGGGCGGTGACAGGAAGATGAAACTTACCAAAGTTTTTGATTGACAAACATGGCAGTCATAAAATTGGATGTAAATTAGATTTAGAAGTGATTCTGGCAGTCAGCAACATAAGTCTGTGGCTGCTCTGATAACAAGATTAATCAATAAAAAATAACTTAGGAGGCTCAATGAAAAAAGTTCATTGTATCATGCTCATAATCCTGATTATGGCATCTTTCCTGCTTGCGGTTCCCCGCAACAAAGTGGTCGTGGAAATCGGCACCGGGACCTGGTGTCCCTACTG
>JAWOHU010000068.1:0-7833 GCA_046485025.1 Cloacimonadaceae bacterium (SeqCode)
GCCTGGCGCGGCGGGCAGGTGTGGCAGTGCGGCGTCGCCGCGGTCGGGGAGGGGCTGGGTCTTGCCGAGCGGCCGGCCCCGCCCGAACTGGAGCCAAAATGGCAGTCCCATGATGTGGATGTTTACCAATATGCAGATGCCGATGAGTTCCACTATGTTTGCCTTGCTTGCATTCTATATAGCCTCCGCAGCGTATAAAGCTTTCCGGGCCAGGTCGCCTGAAGCAACCGTGCTCCTGCTGGCAGCGGTAGTTGTGATGCTGGCACAGGTGCCTCTGGGACTTAAAGTCAGCAAACACCTGCCTGACATCTCACAATGGATTCTGGACGTTCCCAACAACGCTGCCAAACGAGGAATTCTGCTTGGTATCGGTCTGGGCGGCGTGGCAACATCCCTGAAAATCTTACTCGGAATTGAGCGCTCCTATCTGGGCGGCGGCGAATAAAGGCAGGGGAAAAATGAACTTCTTTGAAAAATTACAAGCTCTCGATCGTCGTTACATATACATCGTTGTTGCACTGTCAATCATCATTCCTCTGATGGTACCTTACAATTCTGATGTGGTCACCACTCCTCCCACGGAGAATCTTTATCAATTGATAGATTCTTATGCCGGACGCAGTGACAGGGCAATCCTGATCAGCTTTTTCCACGATGCGGCAACCATGCCTGAGCTCTATCCCATGGAAATTGCCATTCTCAGGCACTGCTTTGAACGCAAGGTCAAAGTCTTTACAATGACCTTCTACGCTGCCGGCGCTCCGATTATTGACTTTGCCATCAACACCGTGAAGGAGGAATATCCTGATATCCAGTCCGGTGTTGATTATTGTAATTTCGGATATAAGATCATGCCTATGATTACGGCTCTCGGTATGGGTGACAACATCGCCACCGCTATTGATACTGACGCGGAAGGCCGCAAGCTGGCTAACCTGCCTATAATGAAGGACATTGTAAACTACAATGAGATGAACTTAATTATTGAGACCAGCGGTTCCTCAGCTGGCGGCACCTGGATCACTTATGCCCGCTCCAAATTCGGCGCTAATGTCGCTGTCGGCGTCACCGCTGTTATGGCTGCTGACATGTATCCCTACCTGCAGTCTGGACAGTTGATTGGTATGCTGACAGGACTCAAAGGCGCTGCCGAATATGAAAAACTGGTGGATGTTTTTGCTTCCTACAGGGATGACTACTTCCCTACCGGCAGACCTTTCAGTAATGAAATCCTGCGTGACCCCTCCATCAATAAACTGATCAACATCACCACCCAGACCCAGGCAGTTTTCTCTCCTCAGGAGTATCAGGCTTTCCTGGCCAAGTATCCGGAGCAGGCTGTCAGTCTTGATAATCTGAAAGAAGAAAAAGACGGACAGGTGGTCTTTGACGTCACACAAATCTCTGCCGAACAGCAGCAGCAGTTGGGCTACCAGAGCTGGACTGCTCTCAATAAAAAGACTTACAATATCCTCTATAAATTCAAAACAGCCCGGATCGGCATGAATGCACAATCCGTTGCCCACATCATGATATTTGCCTTTATCCTGATTGGAAACATCGGTTACTTTGTCACCCGGTCCAAAGACAAAAAGGTATAAGGGAGGAGACCATGACATTCGAAACCTTTAGTAATCTAGTAGCAGCATTTTTCACCCTCTGCATCTTCTCTTTCCTGTATAAGGACAATCCCTTCTACCAGATGGCAGAGCAGCTCCTGGTCGGAATTTCAGTGGGTTACAGCGTTGTTTATTCTTATGAGCGCATCTTTATCCCCTGGCTCTACCAGCCGATTTTCATCCAGCACAAATATATCCTCATTTTCCCGGCGTTGATTGGTTCTCTCTATCTATTCAGATTCAGCAAGAATCTCAGCTGGCTGTCACGTTATCCCATCGCCTTTTCCATGATGGGAGTAGGCGCTGGAGTTCCGCTATCCATGCATGCCGGTATCCTGGTGCAGATGAGACAGGCAATGGTTCCTCTGGAAACTCTGAACCTGGTGCTGATTTTCATCGGAACGATTGCAGTTCTGCTCTATTTCTACTTCAGTAAAGCACATACAGGACTCTATGGAAAATTTACCACCGTCGGCAAATGGTATATGATGATTGGCTTCGGAGCTTCATTCGGACTGACTGTGATGGCGCGTATCTCATTGCTGATCGGCAGAATTCAATTCCTCGTCGGCGATGTAATGAAATTGATTAAGTAACATATTGTGAAGCCGAATCGAGTTCAGCCTGGCTGAACCGGTTCGGTTTTCTTTATTAAAAAACAGCTTTTCTGATGAGGAATAAATGAATAGATTTTCTCTTCTGTTGGTGTTTCTGCTGCTTATGCTTTTCACAACTATAGCAGCGGAAAAACCAGTTTCTCATACCGGTAAAATTGAATCCCTTGAAGTTCTGGACGCTCCTTATGACGACGGCACCGGCATTATGCTAAGCTGGAAACCGTTGCCCCGGCAGATGCGCATCATCCAATACAGGATTTACAGAGGCATCAGTCCTGACACTTTGTTCTTTTTCGGACAGGTGGAAGTTGACCCCACTGCTGGCGTGGCTGCTGAAAAGATGTTTTACTATGACAAAGACTATCAGATGATGCTTTCCATTGATTCACCCTCCAGGCTTAAAAAGGAAAAACAGCAATCTGCTCAAAGTCCTCTCTATGGCAAAATCCCCCGCGACCCCAAAATCCTGAACCGGCTTTTTCCCTATTTCACAATCCTGGGCATCATCAATCCTTCCAATCTTTACAAGCGCTCTGTCAAAGTCACCGGAGCAGATGGAACTGTTTCAGCAGGCTTGCGCCCAGCCCAGTTTGAACAGCTTGCCGCCAATCCCAATCCCGGCATGACCTATTACTACACTGTCCTGGCAGTCAACGAGAAGGGCACTTTCCTGCCCTATGCTGATATAAAAAGCGCTGTCCCGGTTGATAATCCGCCTGACAATTCATCACAATTGTCAACTGCGTTTCTGACCGATAGCCGTGAGTTTCGTTTTGAGTGGATTCCTTCTGCTTTCAGTTATGACCTGGCCCAATGGCAGTTCTGGCTCTTGCCCAAGGCCCTGGAAGCTGAATTTGAGCAGTGGCAGAAAGTCTATTCTGAGCAAGAAGGAGCACCCGCGCCCTGGACTTCCAAAGCTATTCTGCTGGCGGAAAAACCCAATGACTATAGAAACTTTCTGACTCTGCAGACGCAGGATGGATATATTGTTACTCCCGACAGCACAAAAGGAGTCAGGATTCCGGTTAACACTCTGCAGGATTACATTCCTGTTTTGGCAGCGCAGGATTACAGCGGCTTTTTTGCCTATTCCAAAGGTGAGTCCATCCGCTTTGTGACAGCAGACCAGCTACCCAATAAACCCGTTTTCACAGTGGCAGACAAGCCTGACGACAAAGGCGATGTCAACACCATCTCTTTCGGACTGCCGATTTGCTTTATCACCACTGCCGATTATGTCAATACGCGTCACACCAAAATCCGCATCAATTATGAAATCTCTGATAACATCAAATACAAAATTGAAGGCATCTCCTTTCAGATTTTCGATACTGTCGGAACCCTTATCACCACTATCACGGAGCACTATCCTGACAAAATTATCCACCTCAACCTCAAGCAGCCTGACCCCGGTCTCAAGACCCTGACCATAAAGATGGCATTTCGTTTCAAAGGTGAAAAATCCTACACGGATTATTATGTTCATCAGAGCCTGAATTATGACATCCAGACCAAGCGTTTCATCAGCGGCGACATCTTCTACAAGGATGAAAATCTCTCCCGCAACTATTACCATATTCTGCGCAAAAACCTGATGCAGAGCGACTTTTATCCCAATAAAAAAATCTCCACAATTTCCCGCGACTATGATGACATAGTCAATTTTGAGTCTTCGCTGGACAGACTCATCACGGGAGTTGATGTAAAAACCGGTCTGCTGCTGCTCTCACCCACGCTCGATTTTAGCGTTGATGAAAAGAGCGGGCAGACTCTATCCGTCAACATCTACCGCGATGAGCAGCTCAAGGAAATCAAGCTGATGCAGGATGAACTGTCCTCTCTGCATGCGCAGCTCAATACGTCTCCTGACCAGGCAGATTCGCTCAACCAGGCAATTTCCGAAACAGAAACCTATCTGAACGCTCTGCTCAGTCACCCTGTTTACAAACAATCCGAGCAGCAGAAAAACCAGCGCCGCTGGCTCAATCTCTTCTATCGCGAACAGCAGAAAAACCAGCGCTCCTATGCCTACCTCATTATGAAAACCGACACCGGGGGCGCATACACCTTTTCCGATGAGAGCGAATACTATCATCCCGTCTCCAACTGGTTCAACATGAATTTCCTGATTGCCCTGATCGCCAGCATTCTGTTCACTATTATAGTGATCTACACCAGCTACCAGGCGCGTCACGGCAAAGACCTTTACCTCAGACCCATCGCCGGACTCAGCGAAATTGACAACGCCGTCGGCAGAGCCACGGAAATGGGCAGACCCATTCTCTACGTGCCCGGCTGGAGCACCATTGGCGAAATCACCACCATCGCCTCCATGATGATTCTGAACCGCGTCGCCAAAAAAGCCGCCGAATATGACACCCGCATCCTGGTTCCCAACAACGATTACTACGTCATGCCGCTGGCTCAGGAAATGGTGCGTGACGCTTTTTATGAAGCTGGACGCCCCGACAGCTACAACCCGGTGGATATTTTTTACATTTCGGCAGACCAGTTTCCCTGGGCGGCAGGCATCAACGGCACTATGATTCGTGAAAAAACCGCCACCAATTTCTATATGGGATTCTTCAATGCGGAAGCTCTGCTAATGACGGAAACCGGCAATGCCACAGGCTCCATCCAGATTGCCGGAACCGATTCCATCACCCAGGTGCCCTTTTTCATCACCACCTGCGACTACACATTAATCGGCGAGGAATTTTACGCCGCGTCTGCCTATCTTTCCAGAGATTCAGAGCTGGTCGCCATGCTCAAAGCCCAGGACTATTTCAAATTCCTGATCATCTTCTTTGTCCTGCTGGGGGCAGTTTTAGCCACCTTCCACTTCAACTGGCTAACCAATTCCTTCCCCCTGGAGTAAAGTAAACTTATTTTCGCCATAAAAAAAGACCCGGACATTTTCGACCGGGTCTTCTTGTTTGTTTATTGAGCTAAATCATTTCAGGGAATAGGTTTTATTGACGTAACGGGCGTTCTTTTTCAGGATTATCAGGGCGGTGTAAAAATCTGATTTTTTAACTATGAGATTGGAAAAATCCGTTACGGACTCCGGGTCATCTATGGCGGTTTTGATGTCTATGGCGCGCCTGAGTGCCACCAACGCTGCTTCTTTTGCCAGGAAAGTGATTTCAGCGGCGGAGTAGCCGATTACCGCTTCTGCAAAGGCCAGCAGGTTCACATCATCCGCCAGCGGCATATTCCTGGTCGCAATTTCCAGCACTTTTTTACACCCCACCAGATTGGGTTTACGCACTTCCAGCTTGTAATCAAAGCGCCCCGGTCTCATAAAAGCGGGGTCCAGCAGGTCAGGACGGTTGGTTGAAGCCATCACCGTCACATTGCCGAAACCTCTGATTCCGTCCATCAGCGAGAGCAGTTGATTGACCACCGTGGCATACCATTTGGAAGTTTCGCCTGCCAGTCTGGACTGCGCAATCGAATCCAATTCGTCAAAAAAGATGATGGCGGGCTGCAATACTCTGGCTTCTTCAAATATCTCCCTTAAGTTGTGCTCTGATTCGCCGAAGTTCTTATTCAGAATGTCGGGTCCCACCACCGGGATGAAGTGTGCCCTGACCTCATGCGCAATCGCTTTGGCAATCAGGGTTTTGCCGTTTCCGGGTTCGCCCCAGAGCAGAATTCCGCGATAGGGACTGATGCCCAGATGGTCAAACAGCTCTGGTTTTTTGATGGGCAGCTCAATCACTTCGCGGATTTGAGTGATGATATCGTCAATGCCGCCGACATCGTCAAAACTGGTCTCCGGAACGTATCTCAGGTATTTGTTTTCGCCTTCTTTGCGACCTTTGGTTTTTAGTCTGCCCATCCCCGTCGGGTCGCTGTCAGCCTCGAATCTGTCTTCTTCGGTGGATTGAATTTTATGCTGAACGCTGATGGCTTCCCAGCGCCTGATATCGGAGATATTGTCTTCGGGATAGACCTGAGCCCAGTTGTCTGTATCCGTTACATCAATGAAAGCGGGCAGCGCGGCAATGTATTTCCGGAAAAAGGCAGGCCGGAAAACCGGACAGAAATCAATGTTTTTCTTGTCCACGATTGCCATCAGGGCTTCGGTGAGCTCCTCTTTGTTGATCGCCCAGGTGGTGGCGTTGATGTAAGCGCCGAACTGATACCAGTATTTGGTTTGCTTGTTAAATGGCGCTTCCAGGTGTTTTAAGGTGATGCCTTTCAGGAATCTGCAGCCCCAGCAGTTGGACTTTTTGTCATCACAGTAAAGCGTCTTGTCTTCCGCTTCCTGATAGCCGCGGGCGCATTCTATGATGTCTTTCACACCTAAAAACACACTGACAGGGTCGGTATTTTTGTCCTTGACTTTGACGCCTGCGTTCTGCCAGCGTCCGATGGTGTTTATCAGTTGTTCGAAAAGCTGATACTTTTCCACAATTTCGTGATTGTTGGTCTCGACGGTATTCAGCTTGGAATCTGCCTTGGCAGGCATATATTTCTCAAACTGAGCCGCGATTGCACCCGCTTTTTCATGCTCAGATGAATCGCCTGCGCTGAAGTATATGGAAAGATTGATATCCATTATCACCCTAAACGTTTTTTTTGATGTTTAGTCCGCTCCCGCACTAAATGTTGTCAAGAAAAATCGCTTACCCGCATTAAACCTGCATTTCTCACCCATGCACCTGCCCGTCATCTTACCTCTCTCCACCTTCAATCCCCCATCCGGTAAGTAACCCTTTTAAGTATCCATCTTAAAATTTTTCCTTTTTTTCCCCTCTCTTTTTTCCCTTATCCCAAAGTATATCAAAAGCATACCAAATGTATATCAAATGTATATTAAATGTATGCTAAAGCACATTTGACATACTTTAGACATACTTTTGCCATATATTTGGTCAACATTGGGCTTTAGGGGTGGAAAATGTGGAACAGTGAAAAAGTGGAAAAGTGCTTGTAGCGTAGGACTCCGATCCTGCGTAAAGTGGGTTAGTGGAAAAGTGTAGCCCATTCTTCAGAATGGCTGTTCCACACACTTCAGTGTGTTGCTTGAGTGGAATAGAAAAAGGTGAAAGGCATGTTTGGAGTTCAAACGCAGCGTTACTGACATTATTTATCTTTGTTTAAGCGTTTGGACTTCAAACCAGGCTACATAGCAGGAGTGTAAAATGTGGTGTAATTCTGCCTTAAGGCAGGTGGCTGAGAAGTTTTAGAGATGTGTTCAACGAAATGATACCTGCGTAAACGCAGAATTACAAGTCATGAATATTGGTCCGTAACACAGATTGTCAATCTGTTGGAGGACGGGTTGGCAATCCCGGACAAGTTATTGAAAACAGAGCACTTCCCGGAGTTCAAATTGCCCTTCCCCGGCTTGATCGGGTCTGTAAATTATTAGGGCAATTCGGACTTCGTGTTATGCACTAAAGTATTACAGATGATTGATTTACGAAGTCCTAAATTCCCTCTCAGAATGATATTCCTGATAGTTTTATAAGGGAATTTCGAACTCCGGAAATGTAACCTCCGGGAGCCCTGCAGGTCTGGAGTCTAAGGCAGAAGTCTCAGTCCGCGGGCGTCCATGCGTCCGGGTGAATTGTCATAGACCTCGC
>JAWOHU010000158.1:0-13419 GCA_046485025.1 Cloacimonadaceae bacterium (SeqCode)
CGCGGATGGCAGCACGGTCGTATTTATGATAAGTTTCGAGCATTGTTGCCATGCCATTGGCAAGCGAGACAGGATTGGCAGGCTCGGTCAGAATACCGGTTTCCGGTTGAATTAAATCGACAGGTCCGCCGCAGGCAGTTGACACTACCGGTCTGGCACATGCCATAGCCTCCAGAATTACCATACTGAGCGATTCCAGACGGCTGGGCATCACATAGAAATCACAGCTCTGATACTCTGTCAAGGCTTCCTGACGATTCAGACCTCCCAGCCAGACAACGTAATCAGACAAATTCAGACTCTCTGACAGACGTTTTAGATAGACAGATTGCCGGCCGTCTCCGCCGATTTTCAGAACAAACTTGTAGCCCTTGCCTTTCAGAATCTGCACAGCTTTCAGCACATCCCCGATGCCTTTACTGACCGTCAATTGGCTCAGAGTGAAGAGCTGCGGAATCTGATTATATGGCTGATTCAGGTCAGAATTAAAGAAATCTGTGTCCACGCTGTTGGGAATCACCAAAGGCAGTCTGGAAGCGTATGGGAAGATGCTTTCAGCCAGCACGCTGCTGACCGCTATCAGTTCTGATGCTGCTGACAAAGGTAATGCCACAATGTCTCTCAGACCTTTGGCAGAAAGGTATTCCTTGAAGGGGAAAGGTCCGCTGTGTTCTGTAATAATATATGGAAGAGACAGGTGTTTGGAGATGTAATAAGCTAAAAATCCGGCCGGGAAGCTCACGTGCGCATGTATCAAATCAATCTTTCCGTCCGCTGTTTCAATCTGACTGATAGTGCTGATGAGCCGCGGCACCAGAGCAAGATAATTGCCTTTGCTGACCAAACTGGTCCAGGTAAGATGCGGAATTTTATATTCGGTCAGATTTGCTGAGTGGCGGATGACCTCTTCACTATTGGATTTAAAGGATGTCAGAGTGCGCAGAGACGCAATAGGATTTCTGATTTTCACCACAAACTCGTTGGGACCCCAGTTGATGATGCTGACCTTGACATCAGAGTGCTTTGCCAGTGCTTTTGCCTGCTCCAGGATGAAAAGTCCGGCGGAATTGCCCTGCGCGGGATACCAGGATGGCAGAATCAGTACGTGCATATCAGTGTTTTTCCTCTTTTGAACTTAGCACTTTATCAAATAGTTCTGCCAGCTTAGCGGTCAGGTTTTTTCTGTCGAACTGCTTGATGTAATCAAGGTCAGGCTCGATGCTCAGAGCGTTCTGCTGCCACTTATTGAGCACTTCACGCAAGCCATCAGTCACCTCAGTTTCACTGGCAGAATCAAAGACAAAGCCTGTTCTGCTCCGGCTGACCAGTTCCGCTGCTGAACCGCGGGGCGGAACAATCGCCAAAATAGGACGGTAACTGCGCATGTATTCAAACATCTTGCCGGGCAGTTCGGGTTCGCTGTTGGCTCCGGGCGACAGATAAAGCAGCAGTGCATCTGCGTTTTGCAGAACAGAGAGGGAATTTTTATGAGTAGTATATGGATGGAATCTGACGATATTTCTGATGCTGTCATCATTGTAGAACTCGCCAAGAACGAAGGCAGCCGTGTTTTTGCCATAAATCTCAAGGCTGATTTGTCCGGCATTTATGACTTTTTCGCTCATTAGATTGCGGATGGCACGGAGAAGAACCAGGGGTCTTCTGCGGTCATAGAATGAGCCTGTATAAACGATTTTGAATACATTTCTGTTTTGATTATTATGCTTTGGCTGGTCAGTAAAATCAGTTTCATCAAAACCGTTGGTGATGATGCGGCTTGGTCTTGAATTTAAGAAGGGATATCTGCTTTCGAAGTTATCTTTCATAAACAGAGGATGGGCATAGATAATGCCGTTGCACTGCTCAATCACTTTGCTTTCACAAGCCCTGTCTTTTTGCCTGCCAGAAGCGGAATAGGCTCTGTCCAGACGGGTGTGGTTATGGGTCCATTCGTCCCGGAAATCTATTAAATATTTCAGATTGTATTTACTGGAGGCATAAGGTCCCAAAAGCATGGAGGAGAATGGTCCGCCGGTGATATAGACCAGGTCAATTTTGTGCTCTCTGACTATCTTATCGATACACTTTTTGGCAAAAGGCAGCCAGGTAATTTCGGAATCGGGAATCAGCCAGTGCAGTTGCAGCCACTCCACCAGTCTGTGCAGTCGGAGTCCCCACATCCATTTGTAGAGCCAGTTCAGGTCAAGAGTAGGAGATCTGTAAACTTTCACTTCAGCGGGAATTTCTGCCACGAGTGATTTGTCCTTGGGCCAGCGGGTGAATTTGTGATTGACGGTCAGCACAACCGGCTGCCAGCCAGACTCTGAGAGATAGCGCACAAACTTCAGGCTGCGCTGGACTCCGCTGCCGCCCATAGGTGGAAAGTAGTAAGCGATAAACAGCACTTTCTTCATACTATTGCTTCTTTTCAAACAAAAACATCTGCCAGTAGGGTTTGCGACCGCTTAAAACCAGGTTGAGGAAATTGACCGCTTTGGTCAGGATATTCTTTTTACTCTTGGGAAAGTCAGTATTACCGCAGGCGGGACAAACACCTGTAGCACCTGGATGCATCCACTGTCCCAGGCTGTGTTTCAGCTTGAGCAAAAACGGAATCCACTGCTTCTGACGTGCTCCGGAAGTTTCGTAATGCACCAGTCTGAAATGTGCCATAAACATGCTTGTCAGCCTGCTCTTAGTAAAGCTCTGCAGATGATGCCAAGCGTGGAAAACAGTAGAGCATTTTGGACATTTGGTCTGACTGAGAGGTAGATATTCTGAATTCGGAACTGTTATCAGGATATACTTGCGGTCAACTCTGATGATTTCAGCAATCGCTTTGGCAAGGTAAGAGTCGTTCAGATGCTCCAGCATTTCACTGCTCATGACAAGGTCAAAGCTGTTGTCGTCAAAAGGAAGCTCAGTCGCCGAGGATAAGACTTTTTCTGCCTTAACATGTTCCAGCGCTTCACGTGAGCTATCCAGCCCTGTCACATCCCACTTTTCAGCCAACAGGTTCGTGATAATGCCATTGCCGCAGCCGACGTCCAGAATTGTTTTTACCTCTGCAGGAATCAGTTCTGAAATACGATTTGCCTTCTTTTTAATCTCCTTATCGGTATCATAGTCAATCCAGGTCCCGCTCTGGCTGAATCTGTCAAACATGCGACACTCTTTTAAGTTTGCTGATAATGTCGGAGACCATCGAATTCACGACCTCGCGGTCATAGGGCAGGATGGCTTTAAACAGCCTGCCAAAGAGATAATACGCCGCACCAAACAGCATAAAACCTGCCACGAACTGCCATAAGGAATTGATTCTCAGAAGCTGCAGCGGATAGCAGACAAACCCGCTCAGGGCTGCCGCTGACAGAATTCTGAACAGCGAATTTAGACGGAACAGGTCAGTCAGATTTATCCTGAGTTTGGTTTTTATCAGAATGAGGTAGGCTGTCACTGTCAGATAAGTCACAATCACGGTGGAAATGGCTGGCCCCTTGAGTCCGTAAAGACTGATCAGAATAAGGCTCAAAGCAGTATTTAACATCAGGGTGAAGGTCGAAATGATAAAGATAAACTTGGTCCTGTTGAAGACCTGAAACAGAAGTCCGTAGGTGGCAATCCTGAGCGGTATCGTAAACAGGTAAATCCTGAAGTAGAGCACAGAATCCAGATACTTGGCGGAATAGAGAAGCTCGATAATCTGAGTGGCAAAAACGAAACAGAAGACGAAGAGCGGGAACAGAATCAGGGCATTTTTGCGCACCGCTCCCTTGTATAAATCGCTGATGGCTTTGACGTTGTCTTTTCTGCTCATCTCCGGCAGAATCACGGCATTTACGGAGTTGGTGATGATGCCGATGAAGGGCAGTTCCGTGGCGCCGACAGCAAAGACGGCAAACAGCTCAGGACTGAAATGTGAAGAGATAATGATTTTATCCACCTGGGCAGAAATCACTCCGATGATGGCAGCGACGCCTATCGGCAGGGCAAATCTGAACTGCGATCTGAGCAATTCTTTGTCATAATCGAACCAGCTGCCCCGGGTGTATTTTCTTAAATTGAATCTGGCGTAAATCCACTGTATCAGCACCGAAAGGACGATACTGCCCGTGATATAGAAAAGGTCTTTGGTCAGCAGAGCTGTTCCCAAAATCAAAACAAAGTCAAAGCAAAGCGAAAAGATGATGAAACCGGCTGCTCTTTTCGGCTGCTGCAGACCTATCATAATGCTGTAGTAGAGTTGGGACAGAAACATAAAGAAAGGATAGACGGCATAAATGACCAGGATTTTGCTCAATTCCGGATTGTTGAAAGCAAGGGCAATACTATCCCGGAAAATCAGGAGCAGACAAGCGCTGACCAATCCCAGAACGGAAAAGAGGTCCACGGTCTGGCGGATGAATTTCTGCCGGGTTTCCGCATCTGATTTGGGCAGAAAATAATACACGCTCTGAGGCAGACCGACCATGAAAATCGCCGCCATCAGGGTGTAAATCATAAAGAGTTGACGATAGGTTCCGTATTCCGCCTGGGTCAGAATCCTGGCGAGGACAATGCCGATAATGGTTTTGACGAACAGTCTCAGAAAATCCGCCGCCGAGATGATGCCTGCCTGCTTTACCAGATTACTCATTCAGCTTCAATAGACCACAAACTTTTTCTCATTGACCACTTTATCCGAGGTGTCCCTCACCCGGAGCGTGTAAACTCCGTTGGAGATGACATTTCCGTCTGTGCTGCTGCCGTTCCATTCCTCAGTGTAGTAGCCGCGGGGATAGACCTGTTTCTTTTCATACAGGACATTGTCATTCACATCGGCGATTTCCCACTTCCATTTCTTTTCCTTTTCAAAGTAGAAGGTCAGATAATAGACATTACCCTGCAGGACAATGCTGTCAAAATACGCCAGTCTTTTTGCCTTTTTGCCTTCTTCGGAAGACATTTCCTGAAACTCGACGGAACGCTTGACCCTGCGTGGACTGATGATTTCAACGCTGTCTGTATCTGAATAATATCTGTATTTGCTGGTCAGCCTAGTGATGAAACTTTCTTCATCACTGGTGTCAAAGTCCATGCCCTGCCAGTTGTAGAGAGCCATAGTGAGCGCAGGAAACATGCCTGTCTGCCGCAGCCCTTCATAACTGAACAGTGCCAGACCGCCAAAACCCAATTGCTGAGTGAGTTTTGCTTTTTCGATAATGCTATCCAGTCTGTAGTCAATCCTGGGAAAATTCTCCTGCCAGGCTCTGATACCGACCACCACTTTCTCTTTGGGAACTTCTTCCGCAATGCGGGTCACAATATCATAAAACACGCCATACGTCTTGGCATAAGCCATGGGATAGACTCTGTCCAGCAGACCGGTGTTGACCCAGCTTACCCAATCTTGGGCATAATGAATTCTTGCTTCAGTAACATTCGCCATCACGGCTGCCGTAATATTCAGTTCCGGATTGAGGGCAAGCGCTCTTTCCCGGAATTCTCTGACCAGTTCCGTCACCTGTGCCATACGCCAGTCATTCCAGTTGACATCGCTATTCAGATTGGCTTCCCTGAATCTGCGCAAGGATTCTGCACTGTGACCTAACTGCTCTTCCGGATACCTAATGTAATCGAGATGCACGCCATCCAAAGTAGGATAGTTGGATACTATATCAAGCATTATGTTGAGCAGATAATTCCTGACTTCCAGGATGCCGGGGTCGATAAAGTTTCCCATATAGTTACTGCCGTTCATCCTGCGTCCGCGCGAGTCCGTCATTATCCAGTTCTGATGATGCTGATAAATGTAATTGTTAAAAAGTCTGTCCGTATTGGTGGGAGTGACATTCAGCACAGAAAGCCAGGCTTGGACTGCGATGCCGTGTGCATGAGCCTCAGTCAGCATATACTCCAGAGGGTCAAAATCGTCATCGTTTAATAAATAACTTCTGGGTTCCGGATTGTTGTAATGCGAATTATGCTTATTGGGAATGTAGAGCGCATCTGCTCTGTAACGGACTTCCGCCAGGATTTCATTCTGATTGTTTTCCAGAGCTGAGACAATAACTTCATCTATTTGAGCCGCGCTGGTCAGATTCCAGGGCAGGACCCAGACAGCCCTGATTTCTTTGCAGAAAGCAGATGTGACAAGCAGCAGGAAGAATATCAGAGTGATTAATTTTCTATAAATCATAGGACTTTTTTTGTGTCAACTTCATCTGCTGTGACTTTGGCGGTGCCGTCGGAAAGCACGAGTTCCAGTTCATCTTTCCGGCTGATTGATTTGACGGATTTAATGATTTTCCCCTGCTTACGGACGAAGGAATAGCCACGGTTCAGCACTTGCAGGGGTGACAGTTCATCCAGCGAGTTGGCAAACAAAGTCAGTTGATACTTGCTTGCCTGCAGTCTGGTTTGAATATTATGAACAATATTGATTTGGGCAATCTCCATCCTGTGTTTTTGATTGGAAATCAGATGTCTTGTGGCAAAGATGAAACCGTGGACAAAATCCTTGTGGTGCTGTGTCAGTGTCTGTTTAAATCTCTCAATCACATCCGGAAGCTGTTTCATCTCAGTGACGACCGTGTCGAATCTCTGCTGCAAGCGCTGCCATAGCCGTTCCGGATTGTTCTGTATAATCCTTATCTGGTATCTCTGAATGGACTTGTGGAGTCTATTGAGAGCATTTTCCAAAGCAGAATGATAACTGCGCTGACGGCTGTCTAGGTCTGCTAAAAGGTCTGCCGAATTGGGAGTAACCAGTTCTGCGGCGGCTGAAGGCGTTGGAGCTCTGAGGTCAGCTACGAAATCGGAAATGGTAAAATCAATCTCATGACCGATGGCAGAAACCACAGGCAGTTCCGAGGCAAAGATGGTCCGTGCCAATTGCTCTTCATTAAAGCAGAAAAGGTCTTCCTGCGAACCGCCGCCCCTGGTTATGATTATCAGGTCAACTTCTTTAGCTGAATTGAAATAGTCCAGACCCCTTATCACCTGTTGGGGCGAGTCATTACCCTGCATCAGAGAGGGAAAAACTTCCACCTTACAGGGATAACGCCTTTCCAGAATATTTAGAATGTCCTGCAAAGCCGCTCCGGTCGGTGATGTAATGATTCCTATCGATTCAGGATATTGGGGTAGCGGTTTTTTATGCTCAGTATCAAATATACCTTCCTGCTTCAGTTTGAGCTTGAGCTGTTCAAATCTCTGCTGCAGAGCGCCTTTGCCGTAGGGAAACATATTGTTGACAATAAGCTGATACTGTCCGCTTTTTTCAAATACGGAAATCCTGCCGAAACAAACCACCTGGTCTCCATCCTGCGGAGCAAAATCGAGCTGATAGTTCTGATTGCGGAAGAAGGCGCAACGGATTGTGGCATTGTCATCTTTCAGGTTGAAATAGATGTGTCCTGAATTGTGCCTGACGAAGTTGCTGATTTCGCCGACCACATACAGCGCCTCTATCTGCGTCTCAATGACCTGCTTGAGGTGCAGAGTCACTTCCGAGACGCTGAAGATTATGCTTTCGCTGATTTCAAAGGTTCGGGGTTCTTCCATTCTGATTAAAGTAAAAAGGTCAGGACTGAGCCTGACCTTATTTAAAGCCCTATTGGGACAGTTTCTTATATAATTCGTAGCGCTCTTTGACAAATTTCTGCAGAGCGGCATGATATTCTTTGGATTTCTCAGCGTTAATAGTTTTCAGAGATTTGTAACGCATTTCATTATCAAGGAATTCCGACACATCGCCGACGGGTTCTTTGGAATCGAGCATGAGCGGATTCTTGTCTTCCAGTTTGTTGAGCGGATTGTATCTGTAAAGCATCCAATAGCCTGTATCCACGGCAAGTTTCTCTTCCTTTTGGGTCATTGCCATATCCACACCGTGATTGATGCACGGAGCGTAGGCAATGATGATAGCAGGTCCGGGATAGGCTTGAGCTTCTTCGATGGCTTTCAAAGCCTGAACTTTGTTAGCGCCCATGGAAATGGCTGCCACATAGACATAGCCATAGCTCATCATCATCAGTCCCAAATCCTTCTTGGTGGTGGTTTTACCGGCTTCGGCAAAACGTGCCACCGAACCC
Organism: Cloacimonadaceae bacterium (SeqCode); assembly: GCA_046485025.1. GTDB lineage: Bacteria > Cloacimonadota > Cloacimonadia > Cloacimonadales > Cloacimonadaceae > UBA5614. Next base: position 8,076 of record JAWOHU010000158.1, read on the forward strand.
AGCGGAGTGGCTTTGGAAGCTTGTCCGCCCGTGTTGGAATAGACTTCAGTATCCAGCACAAAGATGTTGATATTGCGGTTGGAAGCCAGGACGTGGTCCAGACCGCCGAATCCGATGTCATAAGCCCAGCCGTCGCCGCCGATGCACCAGATGGATTTTTCTATGATATAGCTTTCCAATTCCTTAATCTTGGCAAGATGCGGTTGGCAGCCTTCACAAGCTTCAGCCAGAGCTTTGGGCAGCAAGCTGACGATTTTCGTCGCATTGTCCTTGGCTGCGTTATCAACTTCATCCCAGTGCTTCAGAGCATAATCAAAAGCAGCTTTGAGCTCGGGATTGATTTCCTTCTCAAGCATGGCAGTCATGTTCATATGAAGCAGCTTGCGGTGTGAATTGACCGCCAGTCTCATGCCGAAACCGTATTCCGCATTGTCTTCAAATAAGCTGTTTGCCCAGGTGGGACCTTTGCCGTCTTTATTGGTGCAGTATGGAATGGACGGGAACGTTCCGCCCCAGATAGAGGAGCAGCCTGTGGCGTTGGCAATAATCATCCTGTCGCCGTAAAGCTGGGTCAGAAGCTTGATGTAAGGCGTTTCGCCGCAACCGGCGCAAGCTCCCGAGAATTCCAACAGAGGCTGCTTGAACTGACTGCCTTTGATGGAGTTTTCTTTGAAGTTGGCAAGCACATCATTGGGCAGTTTTTCAAAGAATTCATAGTTATCCTGCTCTCCCCTCTCGCGTTCCGTCTCAATCGGACTCATGACCAGAGCGCTTTTGGGACATTCCACCACGCAGTTTTTACAACCCTGGCAGTCGTCGATATAGACCTGGATTTTGTATTGATAACCTTCCGCTCCCACAGCTTTGAGAGTCTTGAAAGTAGAGGGTGCAGCCTTCAAATCCGCTTCTGTCATCAGTTTGGGACGGATGGCTGCGTGAGGGCAGATAACGGAGCACTGATTACACTGAATACAGTTTTCTGAAATCCATTGCGGAACAAAGGGAGCCACTCTACGCTTTTCCAGTTTGGTAGTGCCGGAGCGCATAGTCCCGTCAACCGGCATTTGTGAGACCGTAATCTCATCGCCTTTTTCACGCATGATGGGTTCGATAACTGTCCTGACGAATTCGTCCGCATCATCCGGAACCAGCTTTTTCATTGGCATGGAGCAAGAGGGAGTGCCTTCCGGAATCTCTATCTTGATCAATGCTTCATTCACTTTATCCACGGCGTCGAGATTCATTTTTACAACGTTTTCGCCCTTTCTGCCGTAGGTCTTTTTAATGGATTCCTTAATCAGTTTGATTGCCTCTTCCCTTTCCAGAATTCCGGAAATCAGGAAGAACGCTGTCTGCATCACGGTATTGACCCTGCCGCCCAGACCCACATCATTGGCGATTTTCAGACCGTCGATGTTGTAGAACTGGATATGTTTTTCCTGTATTGCAGTCTGCATATCGCAGGTCAGGTTGTTGAAAGCTTCTTCATTATGCCAGTTCGAATTGAGCAGAAAAACGCCGTTATCTCTGATGCCTTCCAGAATGTCGTATCTGCCGATGAAAGCCTGATTGTGACAGGCGACAAAGTCTTCCACGGTGACCAGGTATTGTGAATGAATGGGCGCTTTACCAAAGCGCAGATGGCTGCGTGTGATACCGCCGGATTTCTTGCTGTCATACTGGAAATAGCCTTGCACATTAAGGTCTGTGTGGTCGCCGATGATTTTGATGCTGTTTTTATTGGCGCCGACTGTTCCGTCCGAACCCAGACCCCAGAATTTACAGTTGATAGTGCCTTCCGGGATGGTGTAGATGTCTTCAGCATAAGGGATTGACTTATGTGTCACATCATCGTTGATGCTGACCGTAAAGCCGTGGAATCCGTTCTTTTTCAAGTGTTCGTAAACGCCCTTGACCATACCCGGAGTGAATTCCTTCGAGCTCAAGCCATAGCGTCCGCCGATGATAAAGATGTCTTTTTTGTCTTTGAGAGCTGCCACAACGTCCAGATAGAGCGGTTCGCCGTGTGCGCCCGGTTCCTTGGTCCTGTCCAGAACAGCGATTTTCTTCACACTTTGGGGCAGAGCTTGGATGAATTGCTCTTCTGCAAAAGGACGATAGAGCCGGACTTTGAGCAGACCGTATTTAGCCCCTGCTTTCTCATTCAGATAGGTGATGGTCTCTTCAATCGTTTCGCAGCCTGAGCCCATGGCGACAATGACTTCTTCCGCTTCCGGATGACCGACATAGTCAAACAGCTTGTAGGCGCGTCCGGTCAGCTTTTCAATCTCATTCATATATTCCTGAACGATAGCGGGAGTCACATCATAGAATTGATTAACCGTTTCACGACCCTGGAAATAGACTTCCGGATTCTGTTGACCGACTTTGACAAACGGTTTTTCCGGGTTCATAGCTCTGGAACGGAATTTCTCCAAATACTTGACATCGAGTAGCTTACCCATTGTCTCGTAATCTATCACTTCAACTTTCTGAAGCTCGTGTGAAGTGCGGAATCCGTCAAAGAAAACCAGGAACGGCAGGCTGGATTTGAGCGTGGAAAGCTGAGCCACGATGCCCAAGTCCATCACTTCCTGAACCGAGTTGCAGGCAAGCAGACAGAAACCGGTATTGCGGGTGCTCATCACGTCTGAATGGTCGCCGAAAATGGAGAGCGACTGACAGGCAAGCGAACGTGCCGTCACATAAAACACGGTCGGCAAAAGCTCTCCGGCGATTTTATGCATATTGGGAATCATCAGCAGCAAGCCCTGAGAGGCTGTGAAAGTGGTGGTCATGGCACCGGCGGAAAGCGCTCCGTGCACTGCTCCGGCGGCTCCGGCTTCGGATTGCATTTCCATAACGTCAACGATGGTTCCGAAGATATTCAGCTGACCCTTGGCAGCCCAGGCGTCGGCCATCTCCCCCATATTGGAGGAAGGTGTGATGGGATAGATGGCGGCAACGTCATTGAAGGCATAGGCAACATGCGCGGCAGCGGTATTGCCATCCATCGTGGCTTTTTCAAATTTAGCCATGTAAAGCTCCTTGTCTCTTTATTTATTTGTAAATCTGTTATTTACCAATTCTTTACAAAATCTGTCTATAGTATGCCATAAAATTGCCCTGAACATTATTGTCAAATAAATCTTAATCCATAAGCTGGCAGGACAGATATTCATCTGTCTATCAAAAACTACACTCAGATAATGCTCTTTGACTTTGAACTCCAATATCCGACATAAAAAAAACAAAAACAGGAGTCAGCTCCTGTCCCATTTCTTTGACTTTTATTTATCAGGCTTTTTGCTTTTCCGCTTCATCCAAATGAAGCAAATCGTCGAAAAACATTCCCGGCAGAGATAATGCAGAAAACGCAATAAATCAGTAGGGGGACCCCCTTTTTTTTACCGGTCCCCCCTATACTTTTCTGCGTTATCTGTTTTATTAGTTAAGTGTATGAAAAGATGAGGTTTAACCCCTCCTCTGATGTTCGAAACTATGTGATTTGGCTCTGCGTTATCTCGTCAGGTTATGCAGGATGTCCTCCTCCAGAACATAGATTCTTATCGACTTGGTCCTGTGGATGCCCTCGGCCCAAAAATCGTTCTGAAGAACCGCAGCAACACCACTCCCGCACCTCTTGGCAGCGCGTTCAACCGGCGAGCCGGTAATCATTCATATAGTAACAACGACAGATTATGGGAGAATGGAGAATTATAAGTTAAAGATAATGAGAAACGTCGTCCATATATTATAGAGGGAAGATTCATGAATTACGAATTTAGAATTAAGTGTGTCACATTGAGCACAGTCGAAATGCAGACATGGTTGGCGGTGTTTTATCCTTCGACTAAGCTCAGGATGACACCTTTTGCTAACGCAGGAATGACAAAACAGACAGAATTCCGACTTTCGTCCGAATGACGGATAATAAAAATTAATTCTTGCCTAAATGGGAAGGGAAATCAGGATAGCTATTATGAAGCCGTTTAATATTTTGGCAGTGGTCCAGCCGGGTCTGGAAGAGCTGGCGCAGAGAGAGCTTATAGCGCTGGGTTATCGCGATTGGGAGCGTATCAGAGGCGGAATATTCTTAAAGGGACATCAGAGCACGGTGATGCGATTGAATTTCTGCTGCCGGACTTTGAGCCGCATCCTGATTGAGATTGCTCATTTTGAAGCGAGGAATTTCGCGCAACTGGAAAAGCAGTTTGCCCTGGTACCCTGGCGCGACTATATAGACGCTCAAAAGCTGACTTTCAGGGTGACGTCCTATCAGAGCGAACTGTATCACGAGAAAGCGATTGAGGAACGGCTGATAAATTCCCTGGCGCAGATTTTGGGTAAAACTGTCACTGTGGTGGGCAGTCCGGATGAGGAAAATTCCCAGCTTATCTCGATTTATGCCAAGCGTGACAGATTTACCGTCAGGATGGATTCCACCGGCGCTCATCTGCACAAACGCGGCTACGGAATACATAAAGAAGATGCACCCCTACGTGAAACCCTGGCTTGTGCAATGCTAATAACCAGCGGTTTTAATGAGAAAATACAGCAACTTTGCGACCCTATGTGCGGCTCCGGAACGATTCCAATTGAAGCTGCGCTGATGGCAAAAAACGTTCCGCTGTCGGAATTCAGAACCTTCGCTTTTCAGAATTGGAGCTGCTTCCAAAGTGAAATCGAGACCAAAATCAGGACTGAACTGATGAGCAAAATTATCGAAAGTCCAAAGGTGAAAATCATCGCTTCCGACAGTGATGAAAAAGCCATTGCATCAGCTCTTGCCAATGCGAAACAGGCTGGGGTGGATAATCTGATTGAGTTCAGAACAATGGAGCTAAGCAAAAATAATATTGACAAAAATTTTGACGTGGTGACTAATCCACCGTGGGGTAAAAGGCTGGCAGCCGAACCCGTAAAAAAGATTCACAGAGAACTGCACAGCATGGCGGAACGAGGGCAAAACGTGTATTTAATCCTGCCCGGTACTCAGCAGCAGGATTTCGGCTATACCTACTCCACCCGGCTGAGATTTGAAGCAGGCGGTATCAAGGTTAAATTTATAAAACTGGAGGCATAAAATGAGACGTCTAAGCGGGCTGTTAATTATAGGAGCGCTGCTCCTGAGCTTGTTCACAGGCTGCGACAGAAGAAAAGTCGAGGTTCCGACCTCTCCGCAGCAGGTCAGTGATAATGACGCGACCAGGGTTTTGCCTTTTGAATATCACACCTCTCTGGAAGGCAGACAGTATTACTACATCCATCTTTATAACACTTCCGACTACAACAAGGATGTGGAAGATGACGATGTGGTGGAAGTGGTCATCGCCGATTCCGT
>JAWOHU010000261.1:0-9979 GCA_046485025.1 Cloacimonadaceae bacterium (SeqCode)
AAGTAGCCCCAATTCGGGTCCAGCAGTGCGATTTGCTCATTATCGCCGTCAACCACATAGCCCCCTGGAGTGAGAGGATTGTCAGAATCATTCAGGATGGTGAAATCCTGCGCATTATATCTGTAAAGGAAACTGCCGCTGCCGTCGCCGACCAGGGCCTGGTGATCATTGTCGATCCAGATGCTGCCCAAGGAACCGCCCAAAGCAATTGTCTGAATCACCTGATTGGAAACGGGGTCTATTACACAAACAGTGCCGAAAACCGTAGTCCAGTTGCCGGTGCAGGAGACATGGATGAGCCCGTTGTGTTCAACCAGATATTGCGGATTGGGGGAAACCGGTATGGTGGCAATCACCTGAAAGCTGTCCAGATCGATGACAGAGACGCTGCTGTTGGCATAGTTGTTCTGCCAGCCGCCGGTATTGGTCACATAGAGCTTGCCGTTATAGACGCAGAGAGCCTCCGGACTATTGCCTACTTCCACAAATCCCACTACGTTGTGATTGACGGCATGGACTTTATAGACCTTGTTGGTAAAGAGTCCTGTCACATAGAGAAAGTCACCGTCCAGACAGGCGTCCCAGGGATTGCAGCTTGCTTCTATGAAGATATTGGCAAGCGTGGAACCGCTCTGGCGGCTGATTTTCTGCACTGCATTGTCACCGGAATTCACTACCCATAAGTAATTCTCGTCAGCAATCAGCTTGTTGGGAATGACACCAAGCTGGGCAAAATTATTCTGCACATTGTCTGTGGACGTGTCAATGCGGCTCAGGGTGCGGGATTCGGAATTGACTGTGTAGATCAGGGCTGCCTGAGCTTTAAAAGCAATAAGAAGCATCATCAGGAACAGGATTAACCTGCCATTGGCTGTAAAATTTGAAAGTTTGAACAACACGTTATTCACCTCATATTGATTGTGACTTGAGATGAATAAGGACAAAGGCATAAATTTCGATTCACCGTGAAATTTAGCCGACTCAGTGGCAGGTTTCCTGGCTCGCAGCGGTTTGCCCCAAGGGCGCTGAACTGCCTTCCCATCGCGTTTTGCAACAGTGACAATCCAAACCGTATTGTGCTGCATACAGTGGCGGAGACCGCTTCCGCTTTTAACGGAATTCCCTTTTACCTGTGCATAAGCACCATCAAGTCACAAAGTCAGAATCTCTGACTCTGCTCCGCTGTCAAGCAGATTGATTCAATCCAATACTGTCAGGTTGCGGGGCGGTTTCTTGAAACGATAGGACATGGTTTTAAACTGGGTGCCGCCGGTGCTGATATGAATTTCGGGAAAGTCAGGCGGGGATTTATGCTGCAGACGCGTGTCATAGCGGAAGTTCCTTTTGTAGCCGATTCCGCCGCCTGTGGCGTTGGGAGCATTGACTGGAGCAAAAGTAATGTTCAAAACCGGGTCCTGATAAGCATTGCCGGCCGGACCGCCACACAGGTCTAAAGGAATATTCCAGATCTGGGCAGGGTTGGGATAATCAGGATCTGACAAATCCCTGTGCATATAGCCGCTGCGCCTTTGTGCAACGCTGCCCCAGAGGTGAACTGAACCTCTTTCCAGGTAAGGAAATCCTTCCGGCCAGAGAGGATTGTACCAGGGGTAGTCAACATTTCCGGGCCAGGGCTGTGTGTGTGACTGAGGATATTTTCTGCGATGCAGGTCTATCTTATCCCAGACATAGTAAGATGTATTTTCCAGACGGGTTGCCGGAACAGAAGGATGCGGATGCTGATACTCAAAGGAAAAGACGCCATCCCTGTGCGAATTTCCATTGCCATCACCCAGAGCGCACAAGGCTGCATAAATCCAGATTCCGCCATAGGGATCGCCATCGCAGTTGGGTTTGTAGCGCATTGAATCCTGGACATCTTTATAGCCATACTGCACCAAAATGGATTTTTCAGAAACAATCCCGACGTAATCATAGTTGTTGACACTAGAGCCTGGCACAGAACCGTCAGGCGCTTGTCCCATAGGCGTTCCGGCTAATGTGATGTTGTCATTCAAGTATAATGTATCGACCGCACACCAGGTTTGAGCACCTTGGAAGTTGCCTTTCAGCCACAGCTTGGAATAGACAATATTGGAACGACCATTAGTTGCTCCCGTGGGTCCAGGAGTCCAGACTGTGTCATATTTGGTCCAGCGGTTGCGGAAAAGGTATGTTCCCTGCCGAGGCGGATATTCAGTCCAGACATCAGCAGTGTCTGGACCGGCATTGTAGACATATCCCACCCAGGATATATAAGAGCCGCCCAAAACCGTTACATACATAATACGGTTGGGGTCATAGGAAGAAGGACCTACGGCAACTCCGTGCGCTCTGATCTGATCTGCTGTCGCATTGAAAGTAATAGGTTGCACATTTTCGAAATAACCGCCAAGAAAAACCTGGTTGTAAGGCGGAGTTACGCTATAGGAATGAATTTGTCCGGCTGTGAAGACAGGACCGTGGAAGGTGGGCCAGCCGTTGTTGGAACCGCCTCCCCCCTGTTTGATGAAAATGTCGGAATTGCTGTGCACTCTGCCGTAGAGCACATCCGGACCCCAGAAGTAGTTATTGGTGTCATTGGTTGTTTTGTCTGTATCTGTAAAGTATTGATAGGAAAGCAATCCGCTGCTGCGGTTGATGGTCATTTCGCTGTAACCTCTGACCGGCTCAAACTGCATAGAAGTTTGACCTGGGGAACCCGAAGGAGTGTTAACGCTGACCAGAGACAGGATATCAAACACTCTGAGGTTGTGTCCCGGTCCTGAATTGGCATTGGCAGTAGGAATCAGACGGCTCTGCATCTGATAGGTTCTGGTTTTTTGTGAATCACTCATTTTAACTGATTTATGCGGCAGATAAAAGCCCTCATGCAGCGCTTTATATTTCTCCCAAACCACTCCGCAGCGTTCTGATTCAGACCTGAGAAAGAGAAACACCTGCTCCCGGTCACAATCTCTAAGAGTAAAAAAAGTATCGGCTGCAGCCAGAAAAGTCATTGCCAGCACTGACAGAACTCCGATCAGAACTGTCAGCATAGCCAGTGAAATATTGCCCTGCCTGTCTCCCAAAACCCTCAACATAATATCCTCCAATCGTAAAAGAATAATCAGTTATTGACTGATACAGCTATGCTGCTTTAATGATGTGGGATAATCAGCTACCAAAGATGATTCAGCTTACAGACCTTCAGTAATTTCTAACCCTGACTGAATAATATTTTGATAGGATCTGGTGTCAAGAAAAAAAATGCGCCTGACTATAAAATCAGGCGCAAAGTGTTAACTATTATTGATTACAGCTTCAGCATATAGTCAGCCAGGTCGGTGACGCGGACGGAATAGCCCCATTCGTTGTCATACCAGCTGAAGACCTTTGCCATATTGCCTTTGACATAGGTGATAAGGGAATCGAAAATGGAGGAGTGGTCATTGCCGACGATGTCGATGGAGACAACTGGCTCTTCACTGTACATCAGATAGCCCTTCAGATAAGTCTCTGAAGCTTCTTTCATGGCGGCATTGATTGCTTCTTTGGAAACATCTTTTTCCAGGTTGACGGTCAAGTCCACCAGCGAGCCGTCAGGGGTCGGAACGCGCACTGCTACGCCGTCAAACTTGCCCACCAGTTCCGGAATCACCAATCCGATTGCCTTGGCGGCGCCTGTCGTGGTCGGAATCATGCTCATGGAAGCGGCTCTGGCACGCCTTAAATCATTATGCGGCAGATCCAGAATGCGCTGGTCGTTAGTGAAGGAATGGATGGTGGTCATAATGCCGTTCACGATGCCAAATTTGTCCTGCAGAACTTTGGAAATGGGTGCCAGGCAGTTGGTGGTGCAGGAAGCATTGGAGACTATGGCGTGTTCGGGTTTGAGGGTCTGATGATTGACACCCATGACGATGGTGGCATCCACTTCATCCTTGGCGGGAGCAGTGATGATGACTTTTTTAGCTCCGGCTTTGAGATGTTTGGAAGCCTTTTCTTTGGTGGTGAAAATGCCTGTGCCTTCGATTACGAGGTCAACTCCCAAATCTTTCCAAGGCAGGGCTTCGGGATCTTTTTCGGAAAAGATCTTGATCTCTTTGCCATCCACAATGATGCTGCTGTCAGTGTGTTTGACATCACCTTTGTAGATTTTGTGAACGCTGTCATATTTGAATAGAAAAGCCAGAGTCTTGGCATCCGTCAAATCATTGACAGCCACGACGTTTAGATGGGGATGCTTGCTCAGAATGGCTCTCAGCACCAGACGCCCGATGCGTCCGAATCCGTTGATTGCGATATTTGGCATAGATTTATGCTCCTTTATTTTTTTACAGTAATATGCTCTGTTTGGCGCTGCCGCTCATTTCACAGAAAGTGGTAACGGTTTCCTGCATGGCTTCTTCAGCTCTGATGAGCCATTTGCGCGGGTCAAATTTGCTCTTGTTGGGAGTGTAATCCTCACAGTCAATTTCAGCTGGGCAGACGATGGCGTATTTTTCCTCTTCCCAGTATCTTTGAACCACGGAAGCCATATCCATCTGGTAGTGCGTGTCTTTGTTGATTTTAACGACGCCGTTCTGGATGGCGGTCTGCTGCTGCCAGTCGGTCAGGCCGCTGGCACCGTGCAGGACCAGGCCGCGTTCGCAGTTGTTTTTGATCAGGAGGTCGTCGATTTCCTTGATTAAATCAAGATGCAGCTTGACTTTGGCACCCTTGGTTACGCCGTGATTGGTCCCCACCGAAGCTGCAAACAGGTCCACGTCAGTCTTGAGGACAAATTCCAGCGCTTCTTCCGGTTTGGTATAAAGCTCTGTGTCCGAGACAATCTCATCCTCAGTGCCTTTGATGTGGCCGATCTCGCCCTCCACAATGATATTGTGCTTGTGTGCGACTGCCACAACTTCTTTGGTGACGCGGATATTGTCTTCCATTGACTCGGCGGACGCATCAATCATCACGGATGAGACCAGGCCGTTTTCAATGCAGTAAACCAGCCAGTCAAAATACTTGGGAGTGGCGTGGTCGATATGCAGACCGACACCTGAGTATTTGAACTGCTTGGCAAAGGTTTTGACCATAGTGGAGATAAATTCGGAACCGAGATTCATATCCTGTGATGCGCCTGCAGCATACTTGACGGCGCCGCTGCTCATCTGTATCAGTCCGTCCGAACCCGCAGCAGCATAACCTTGCATGATAGCACGGATTTGTGAATCAAAAACCACGTTGGAAGCGATGATGCCAAAGCGCTGCTTTTTTGCTTTAAGAAAGACCTCTTTCATTTTGTCACCGGTTAAGAACATCTTTATCCTCCTGTTTTTTCTTTTCTTTTTTCATCCCTTCTCATAGTTCAATTTTACGTCAAGCAAAATATCAGATACTATCAATCTAATGCTAGAGAAGTTTTCAAGATCATCATCATCATGGCGTATCAGGTCTTAATCCCTTCAAACAGCCCGTCAGAGATAGTACAAATATTTGAAAAAAAATAACTTGCGTAATGCGAAAAGCAGACTATGTTATTTGGTGGAGGTATAATTATGAAATCAATCAAGTATCTGGCGTTATTAATATTAATAATTCCATTTCTCTTTTCCTGTGAAAGTACTACAGAAACCAAAAAGGTGGAAAATCCGGTAATCGATCCGAGCGGTGGAACTTACACAACTTCTCAGCTTGTATATATTACCTGCGCCACTGATGGAGCAACGATTCTTTATACTACTGATGGGACTGATCCCATCGCAACATCGGCAACCTACAATGGTGCTATTAACGTAACAACTAATATGACCATCAAAGCCAAGGCAATCAAAGATGGTTGGGACGACAGTGAGATTGTAAGCGCAAATTATATTGTTTTCAGCGATATGATACGTGTTTCGGCGGGAACCTTTACCATGGGCAGAACAGTGGGTTCCTCCACCTATACTGACGAAACTCCAACACATACAGTTACCTTGTCAAAACCTTACTACATAGGCAAATATGAAGTAACGCAAGCTGAATATTCTGCTATCATGGGAACCAATCCTTCCCAATTCAACGGAAACAGCAATCCGGTGGAAAAGGTCAGCTGGTATCACACTCTGGTTTATTGTAACATGAGAAGTATAGCAGAAGGTCTGACGCCGGTTTATTCCATCAGCGGTTCCACCAATCCCAATACCTGGGGCAGCGTTCCCAGTACCAGTACTTCCGCCTGGAACAATCCTGTTATCAACTGGAATGCCGATGGTTACAGACTTCCCACCGAAGCTGAATGGGAATATGCAGCCCGGGGTGGAGTTACATCTCCTGATTATGTTTACGCAGGTAGCAATGATCCCCAAAACTATGCCTGGTATTCTGAAAATGCCAGCGGTGCTACCCATCAGGTGGGCTTTAAAAGCGCCAATGGATTGGATCTTTTCGATATGAGCGGTAATGTATCTGAATGGGTCTGGGATTGGTATAGCGACACCTATTACAGTGTAAGTCCTGCCACTGACCCGACCGGGCCGACCAGCGGAACTTATCGTGTTCATCGTGGTGGTTCATGGTACCATGGCGCATCACAAATCCGTGTTGCTTATCGTGACTGGGGCACACCCGAAAACTCTGCCGGTAAAGTTTATACCAACAGACTCGGTTTTCGTGTCGTCAGAACAACTAACTAATCTTTAATAAATAATAAGTCTGAACCTCTGCAATTTTCCTTACGGGAAGCAGCAGAGGTTTTTTTTACATCATCAAAAAAGATAATATCTATTGTCTTGCGAATGCAGTCTCTGAGTTTACTGTGACAGGGTTGCAATTTTCTTGCAGTTATTTCTATCAGTATTTGTATTAGGAATAGAAAACACTTGACTAATATCTCAGTGTTTTCAAAATAACATTAGAAAATATACCAAGGAGGATTCATGAAATCGTTAAAATTTCTATTGCTATTACTTATAGCGCTTCCCATTCTGTTTTCCTGTGAAAGCACCACAGAAACAGATACCTGTGCAACCCCGACTTTCAGCTCTCCCAGCGGAACCTACACCTCTGCGCTGGAAGTAACAATTGCTTCTGAAACATCAGATGCCGTAATCAAATATACAGTTGATGGAACGGCTCCTGATACCTCAGCCACAGCTTTGACTTACAGCGGCGCCATTGCCGTAACTTCCAATCTGACCATCAAAGCTGTCGCCGTCAAAACCGGATGGAATGACAGCCAGATTGCCACCGCCACCTACATGGTCTATAAAGACATGGTCGAGCTTCCTGCCGGAACCTTTACTATGGGCAGAACCGTCGGAACTTCCACCTACACAGACGAACTTCCCGTCCATTCTGTAACTCTGACCCGAGATTTCTACATCGGCAAGTATGAAGTCACCCAGGCTGACTGGAAAGCTGTCATGGGCGCAACCGACAACCCGTCCGAATTCATTGGTGACAACAGACCCGTGGAAATGGTAAGCTGGTATCACACTTTGGTTTACTGCAACAAGAGAAGCATGGCTGAAGGCCTGACCCCGGTTTACACCATCAACAACTCCACCAATCCTGACAACTGGGGCACTATGCCCACCAGCTCAACTGCAGCCAATGTCAATGCCTGGAACAATGTATCCGCCGATCTAGACGCCAATGGCTACAGACTTCCCACCGAAGCTGAATGGGAATTTGCCGCCCGCGGCGGAGTCACCAATCCAGACTATATCTATGCTGGCAGCGATACTGCCAGTCAAGTAGCCTGGTACAACGGCTCAGCTACTAACAATGTTGGTGGCTTAGATCCCAATGGCAAAGGCATCTTTGACATGAGCGGCAACGTAGCTGAATGGGTTTGGGACTGGTATCTGAATAACTATTACAACACCAGCCCCGGCATTGACCCCTTGGGACCCAACACCGGTACTTTCAGAGTGCACCGTGGCGGATCCTGGTTCCATGATGCAGTTCAAGTTCGTGTCGCATACCGCGATTGGGGCACTCCCTATGATTCCGAAACTGCCAAAATCAAGAGAAGCAGACTCGGTTTCCGCGTTGTCAGAACTGCTGAATAAGACTTAAGTTAACACAATACGAAAAAGTGCCGGTCCATTTGAACCGGCACTTTTTTTGTCTGAAGAATTGGTCTTAAATCTTTCTGAACAGGAAGAAGAGATAGCCTATCAGATTGATGTCCTGATGCTCTTCGGGACGGACTATGATTGGCTGGTATTCATTATTCAGCGCGACCAGAACTATCAGTTTGTTACCTGGATCCAGAGTGAGTTGTTTCAGAGTGATGTTGCCATCGATTCTCACAGCGCAGATTTTACCTGCCAGTTTGTCCCATTCTGTGCTTTGCTTAATCAGAATCAGGTCGTTATGACGGATTTCCGGTTCCATGCTTCTGCCATTGACCCTCAGGCAGATAAAATCGTCAACCGAACCCTTCATCATTGAACGCCTCACTGTGACTACATCTATCTCATCCTCAAAACTCTCCACCGGCAGACCGGCAGCAATTTCGCCCTTGACCTTGAGATCGACGACATCGCCCTGAACGTAGTCCTGCTTTGCCTTGGTGATGCTGTTCAGCTCTTCCGTCAGCAGCTTTTTAAGCTGTTCCAGACGGTTATTGGTCTTATACATAGTGGTGGAAACTGCCTCTTCAAACATCTGCCCCTTGCCGGTCAGCAGCCAGTGCAGGTTGACCTTAAAGGTCTTGGAAAGCAGCAGTAGTGTATCCAGGGAAGGATTGATGCGATTGGTTTCCATCTGTGAAATGGCGGAAGCATTGATTTTTAACGCTTCGCCCAGTTCCACCTGGGACAGCCCCAACGCTTTGCGCAGAACCTTAAGTCTTGGTCCGTTCATAATAAAACCTCCTTATATTTTGTATTGAAGTGCTTTTACAAGATCTAACTTAATCTTAAGTCAGTTTATTAGTCTGGCTTATTTATGTCAAGTAAAATCTTAGAAACTGTGATTTAAACCTCTGCTTAATAATATTTCAGCTTGACAACTACCCACGCTGTGATTCCTTCTCACATAAGATAAAAAAAGCAAGGCAGAAAACTAAATATGAATAAAGAGAAAGCAGTTTTTGACATCGATGCGGTCATCCCCATCCTCAAAAAGCACTTCCACAGTGTCAAAACCCCTGTGGTGGATTTCATCCAGGCCAAAACCAAAGACCCTTTCAAAGTGCTGGTTGCCACCATCCTGAGTGCCCGCACCAAGGACGACACCACCACCAAAGTGGTCAACGAGCTGTTCAAAGTTATTGATAACTATGCAGATATCGATAGCTACAGTGAGACTGAAATCAATAAAATGATCTATCCCGTCGGCTTTCACAATGCCAAAGCCAGACATCTGAAACAGCTTCCTGCCATGCTGAGAGATAAATTCAAGGGTAAGGTCCCATCTGAAATTGACGACCTGCTTTTGCTGCCCGGAGTGGGCAGAAAAACTGCCAATCTGGTGCGTGCCATTGCCTTCAACCTTCCCGCCATCTGCGTTGACGTGCACGTGCACAGAATTTCCAACCGCTGGGGCTATGTCCAAACCAAGACCCCTTTCGACACGGAAATGGCTCTGCGCCTTATCCTGCCTGAAAAGTACTGGATCATTTATAATTCTTATGTTGTCGCTTTTGGTCAGAATCTCTGCACTCCGTTAAAACCAAAATGTGACAAATGCCCCATCTACAAATACTGCGCCAGGATTGGAGTATAATTAATGATGTTTCAGGAACACGAAATATGCGAAATACACCAAATTGGAAATCCGGAGTTCAAATTGCCCAAAGAAGATTTTTTTTAAAGAACACATTGTTATATGGGCAATTCGGACTTCGTGATTTCCGGTCCGCGTCATTCTTGGGCGGTAGGGGCCGGTCTTGTGCCATCTCTTTTCAATACATTTTGCAGCTCTCTTACATTACCCGGCCAGTGATAATCGGATAATTTTTGTAGTATTCTGCTGTCAGGCTGGAGAATGCTGCGATTGTTGTACTGAGATGTAT
>JAWOHU010000007.1:0-5939 GCA_046485025.1 Cloacimonadaceae bacterium (SeqCode)
TAAACAAAATTATCTGACCGTCGGATTTTTCCACTTCCTGCAAAACCGCTTTCAGCCTTTCTTCAAACTCGCCCCGGAACTTCGCACCTGCAAGCAGGGCTGCCATATCGAGTTCCACAATTTCCTTGGTCTTGAGATTTTCCGGCACGTCCTGTGTGATGACGCGATGCGCCAAACCCTCTACAATAGCAGTTTTACCTACTCCCGGGTCGCCAATCAAAACAGGATTGTTTTTCCTGCGGCGGGACAAAATCTGAATCGTGCGTCTGATTTCTTCATCCCTGCCAATCACAGGGTCCAGTTTTTCCTGACGCGCCAGTCTGGTCAGGTTGCGCGAATACTTTTCCAAAGCCTGAAACTTGGCATCGGGATCCTGGTCTGTGATGCGCTGATTGCCTCTCAGCTCTTTCAGCGCCTTGAGAATTTTGTCTGGCGTGACGCCTACCGAACTGAGCAATTGGGCAGTTTCTTTACCTTTGTGAACAAGAGCTAAAAGGATATGTTCCAATGAGATATACTCATCCTGCAGTTTCTCCGCTTCCTTTTCTGCCTGGTTCATTATATTCAAGGCAGACTGCGAAAGGTATTGCTGACTGCCGCCCTGCACTTTGGGCAATTTTGCCAAAGCCTGCTGCAGCTTGTCATCCAATTGACTTACAGAGACTTCCAGCTTTTGCAGGACGGGTCGGACCAATGAATCCTCCTGACCCAGCATGGCTTGCAGCAGATGCAGTTCGCCTATCTCCTGATGTCCGTGGTCAACTGCCTGCTGCTGGGCGAGTTGCAGCATTTCCTGCGCTTTTATAGTGAAGCGTTGTAAATTCATTTTTCCTCCAAAATATTAGATTCATCTAACAGCATATGTTAGTATTTTCACAGGCATTCATTCTGTCTAAATCTGCTCTCAGTTTTTTTTGTATCGGGATGCGTCCCAAGTCTAGTCCAAAATTTATGACTGGTTAATAGCCGTGATTTTCTTCATATCCCACCCGCCACCCTTATTGTATGGGGCTCCGCCCCATGCCCCGGTCGGAAAATCCCGGCTCTCAAAGGTGACTTTCATTATTCTTATTATTTTTCAATAACCTACAGACAAAATAACGAAGTCTGTAAAAGCTGTCAAGTATTTTTTAGCAGTCACTCATAATGATTGCTAAAACCCTTCATGCCCCTTTGTTTCATCACTCATACAGCGTCGTTAAAATTGAGTC
The DNA here is from genome assembly GCA_046485025.1 of Cloacimonadaceae bacterium (SeqCode). GTDB lineage: Bacteria > Cloacimonadota > Cloacimonadia > Cloacimonadales > Cloacimonadaceae > UBA5614. The sequence continues at coordinate 1,212 of JAWOHU010000007.1, forward strand.
AATATTCTGTCGATATCCTGTCGAAATAAACCCGACTGGATATCGACTGGATACCGACAAGATATCGACCTGGATGTATGGAAGATGTAAGGGAAATGTTTCAGAAAACAATGAACTAAGTATGAGTTAAGTATGTTGTTTCAGAGAAAGTTACTTGTTTTCTACCTGGGTGGATTTATCCTCAGAAATGAAGGTAATCATGTCGGTCTGCATGTGTGGTATGGCAAGTTCATTGTTTTCAATGCTGTAGAAGATGTCGGCAGGCGACTGGTAGGTTTTTTGCAGATGGCTTTGCTCAGACCAGTCGGGACTGAATTTATAGACCGTGCTGTCCGCCCAGCTGGAAATGAGCCAGGAGCCTTCCTGGTCACGTGTAATGCCGTCTGCCCGGGTAAGTTTGTAATTGGGCACAGCGGTAAACTCTTTACTGAAAAAATTAAGTATGCGGATAGGCGTATCTGCTTCCATAGAAACAATATAGAGTAGGTTTACGCTGTCCTGAGCGGCAACAAAAAGACCGTTGGGACTGACCAGATCGGGATGTCGGAAAAACTCCGTAAGCCCTGTGGAAGGCACAATTCTCACAATAAAATTGCTGCGCGAATCACTGACATAGATGGATTTTTCATTATCGGCAGCAACGTCGTTCAAAAAGACAGCATCAGGGATGGCCTGCTCAAACACCTGCTTGCCGGTTTCCAGATCCAGACCCACCACGCGGGTGACATCTGCCACGTAAAGTACATTGTCCAGAATTGCCATGCCCTTAGGCGCTTCCAACTTACTCTGATTAAAGATGTTAAACAGGAATTTATCCTGCAGAGAGAGGATGGTGCCGCTGCCGACATTGGAAATCAGATATGTCTCATTAACAGGATTCCAGATAATGCTTTCCGGTCTGTCCAGTTGGTAGCTCTGCTCCTTTTTGCAGGACAGGGTGACGGCGGTCAAAATCATCAGTGCCAAAATTAGTTTACGCATAAAATACTCCAATTAGATTATGTTTGTAGTTCCGCATTTATGCGGTTTTTTGTAATGATACATAGGTACTAATGAATGCAAAACCGCCTTAAGGCGGAACTACGAACTGTCATAACATCTTCCAGACGGTGCCGTCTTTGGTGTCTTTGATTTCGGCACCGAGAGCGATGAGTTCGTCGCGCAGACGGTCACTGGCAGCCCAGTCCTTGTTCTGGCGCGCCAGATTTCTCTGTTCCACGAGGGTTTCTATCTTCTTAACTAATACGGGGTCAATGGTTTTGCTCAGTCTGGATTTGATATTCTGAAAGAAGCCGAGGACCGAGCCAAGCTCAATCAAGACCTTGGCGAACTGCAGTTTCTCTTCTGTGGAAACAGCGTCGGACCGGATTTTGGTGGTCAGTTCAAACAGCACTGCCAGGGCGCGGGCACTGTTAAAATCGTCATCCATGGCTTCCGTGAACTCGGAGGTGTATTTGCCAAAGCTATGAGGGACTATGATATTGTCTTGGTTGAGGTTAAGCCAGTCCAAATCTGAGAGTGCGGCATAGAAGTTTTTGACAGCCTTGTCGCTCTCTTCTATCAGCTCGCGGTTGAAGTCTATGGGGCTGCGATAGTGCTTGGATAAAAAGAAAAAGCGGATGGCTTCAGCGTCATAGACATCCAGAATCTCGCGGGCGGTGAAGAAATTCTTGAGGCTTTTGGACATTTTTTCGCCCTCTATATTGAGGAAGCCATTGTGCATCCAGTAGTTAGCCAGCGGTTTTCCGGTCACGGCAAGAGCCTGTGCCAGTTCGTTCTCGTGATGCGGAAACATCAGATCGGTGCCGCCGCCGTGAATGTCAAAAGGCACTCCCAGCAGGTCTTTGGACATCACAACGCACTCTGTGTGCCAGCCGGGACGACCTTTGCCCCAGGGACTGTCCCAACTCGGTTCACCCGGTTTGGAGGCTTTCCAGAGCGTAAAATCCGCCGGATGGCGTTTGAGCTCATTCTCCTCGACCCGGGCGCCGGCTTTCTGGTCCTCGGTTTTCTTGCCGCTGAGCTGTCCGTATTGAGGCAGTTTACTCACTTCAAAATAGACATCGCCGCCGCTGGCATAGGCAAAGCCTTTCTCCACCTGGATTTGGATGAAATCAATCATCTGCCGCATATACTCAGAAGCCCTGGGCTGGTGGTCAGGCGGTTTGGTTCCGAGGCGTGCCACGTCTTCCAGAAAGGCCTGAGCATACTTTTCCGCTATCTGGCTGAAGGGAATGTTTTCTTCTATGGACTGAGCGATGATCTTATCCTCAATGTCAGTGATATTCTGCACGTAGGTGACCTCGAAACCCTTGTATTCAAGGTAACGGCGCACCACGTCAAAGGTCAGAAAAGCGCGCGCATTGCCGATGTGGAAATAGTTGTAAACGGTCGGACCGCAGGCATAAAGCTTGACTTTGCCCGGTTCAAGGGGTCTGAATTCTTCTTTCTGACGGGTCAGGGTGTTGTAAATCCTAAACATTTAAACCTCTGGAATCATAATGCATTATGTTATGCTTCCATAATTTGCAGGGGCGGAATGAGGTCAATAAAAAATATGATAACAAGCTCAAAGCTCTGCTTAGAGTTGCTGTAGAGATTTGTCAGATTAAAGATAACAACCGGATAGTAAAAAGATTTTATCTTTTCCCGCCCGCCACCCCTATTGTGAAGGGCTCCGACCTTCGACCCGGTTTTAGATGGATTCAGGGAAAGTTAGTAAAAAGTAAACAACAATTTGGTATATTGAACTGATCTGTTCCCGCCCGCCACACCTTCTGTGAAGGGCTTCGCCCATCAACCCGGTTTTTTTGGCAGAGTCGGGAAAAGTTTATTTTAGCAGGACGATTTTACCTGTGATACTATGACCTGACAGGGCTGACGCTTGGTAGATGTATAAACCCTGAGCAGTAGTTGTTCCGAGGTCAGTTTTGCCATCCCAGAGCAGTTCATGAGTGAGTTCAGCTTTGCCTTTTGAAGATAAGGTTCTGACCAACTGCCCTTTGAGATTAAAGATAGAGATAGTCAAAGGCTCCGGCTGTTTTAAACTCACTTTGATAGTGGTAACATCAGTAAACGGATTGGGCCAAGCACTGGTATCCAGGATTTGAGGCGGCTGGATGGGGTCGGAGCTGTTAGTGTAATCAACTATTTTCAGGATATAGAGATGCATGCCCTGATTTGATTTATAGACATAAAAGAGATTGTCGTTGTCTGCAAGCAGTTTTCCATAATTAATGTTGGGAGCACTGCTGAAAGTAAAGACAGAATCTGTGACAGACTGGCTTTGATAATCAATACAGACAAACTGTCTGGAACCTGTTTGAGGTCCGGCAATAGCAACTGCATATCTTTCATTAATTCTATGCAAAGAATAGGGATTGGGATATGCGCCAAGATATGGAAAACCATTATCAGGTAAGAAATCCACACCATTATAAGTAAGATTTTTGTAATTCACTAATAAGTTGTTATAATCATAATCGATACAGGAAAACCTGCCGTTACCATAAGGGATGACATTGTTATACGCATGACCATAACACAAATCCATAATGAAAATGATACCACCTGTCGGCGTGAAATTGATGTTGTAGTTATCAATGGTCAGAACTCCATAGTGCTCGTCTCTGAGCAGACCGTCGTAGATAACAGCCAGATAAGAATTTGGCAAAATCTCAGAGGAAAAGGTATGAATCATCTGAATAAAACTGGCACCTGTAACGGTGCAGGGGTGAACTACGTGCAGAGAATCAATCAGAATGCAGTCATGCGGGCTATTATTATATGCACTGCTGATGAGTAAATATCTGCTGTCAATGCTGTTGAACACAATATAGGTATTCTCATACCAGACAAATAAAGAATCCGAAGTATCGGTATTCAGATTATACCTGTGAACGCTGGTGGGAAGAGGGTATTGAATATATTTTTCATAATACAGGTAGTCAGGTGTGAACAGATAAAATCCGTTGTTGGTATTGTCCTGAATGATTTTATGAGTTACCTGTCCCGCTTCGCTGATTCTAATCAAATGAAAATAATCCAGAACGGTAAAACTGATATACAGGTAACCATATTGTTTCCAGTAATTTCGATAGGTAGGGAAAGTAGTACCCCAGCTTTCCACATTAGAATAGGTGAACATGGGAATGGGAGTGGTCAAAACCCCGTCTGAACTGCAAGTCCAATGCTTGAGGACAAAGGTGTTGGCAGTATTTTCAATGCGGTAGAAATGCAGTAAGCTGTCAGACCAGGTGGTGACATAATCATAGGTGTTAGTTAAAGGCAGGCTGTTCAGCAGTTCGATTTTGGAGACGGTTTGCGCATTAAGAATAGTAAACGCTAAAAGGCAAAGGAGAATGAGCAGCAAACTTAATCGTGACATCTGAGCCTCCGCAGAATTAATCCTGGAAAAGACAACAATTCAATTTAAATAAATGCTGTGATTGATGTCAAGCTATAAAATTAAAGGTAAAAGGATTCTATTGCAGAACTGTGAAAGCAGTTATCCTGCTGTTTTGCTTGTAGTTAACCACCAGCGGCCGGAATTCTTCAGCTATTTTTTCCTGAGGATGATGCTCTACAATGATGATGCCGTCGGGAGCAAGCAAGTCTTTGTCTTTGATGAGTTTGATGGTGTCATTGACCATGTTTTTGTTATAGGGCGGGTCGAGGAAAATCACATCCCACTGCTCTGTGGCAGCATTTAAGTAAACAGTCACCTTG
>JAWOHU010000008.1:0-4476 GCA_046485025.1 Cloacimonadaceae bacterium (SeqCode)
GTCATTCCTGCCCTTCCTGCGTCAGGATAAACTTCAGCAGGAATCTTATAATTCATAATTTATAATGCACAGATATGCGTTGTAGCGTAGATATTCATCTGCTGTATTCCGGTATATTCATGCCGGAATCATTTTTTTCTTTTTCCACACAGAGACACAGAGGCAAAAGAGAGCCGCAGAGTTTTATCTCTTTGGAGTTCAAACGCAGCGCAGGCTATCATTATATATCTTGATTATTGCGTTTGGACTTCAAAGGTTAGTGCCTGATGTAATTCTGCGTTTACGCAGGTGAGTCGGCAGTTTATAAGAAATTTGCTTTTTTATAATACCTGCCTGAAGGCAGAACTACAGCCCTGGCACGATTGAAGTCCAAAGCCCTGAAACTATCTACCCAAGCTAACTTGCCCTGGCTTTGAACTCCAATGGGTTAAATACAGGTAATTATGTAAGGGGGAAGGTGGGGAGATGTAATTATAAATTACGAATTACGAATTGTATCAAGCATTATAAAGAAGCCGTTAGATCTTTTGGAGTTCAAAAGCGGCGCCGCTATCATAGTTTATAATTACTAAAGCGTTTGGACTTCAAAAGAATCTCTGAGTGCCGCAAGAAAAAAATATCTTTACTAAATAACAGGTTTCAGAGAATGTGCAATGCAAGTAAAGGTGGAGGTATTATGCCTTTTAAGACCGTGTTTCTCATAGCCTTAGCGGCTTTGCTGATGACGTGTTCAGCTCTTTTTGCCGCCGGCGAGGTGATCTATGAAATCCGCGTGACGGGAAATCAGAACATAGATGCGTCTTTGATTTTATCTGCGATTCCGCTCAGAACAGGCGAACCGCTGGACCCTGAAGACGCTGCCAAAGCCATTAAAACGCTGAATAATCTTTCGGTGTTTTCGCAGGTGCAGATTGATACCGAGCCTTATCGCGACGGGGTAAATCTGATTATCAGCGTGAGCGAATATCCGATTGTGGATGACGTTGCGTATGAAGGCTTTTCCGCCGTCAAGAAAGACAAGATAGATGAGCTTGTTACTCTGCGCAAGGGCAGTTACTGGTCACCCCAGCTTCAAAATGAACTGCTGCGCAAACTGAGAAAAGAATACTATTCCAAAGGCTATCAGAACGCCTCCATCAACGTCAGGGAAAATCCTCTGCCCAACAACAGAATCAGCCTGTCCATCAGCGCTGAGGAAGGCAAAAAAGTAGCCGTTAAAAGCATCAAATTCATTGGCAATGAACAAATAGAGGAAAAAGACCTGCGCAAGAGAATGAAGACCAAAACCGCCAATATCTTTCGTTCCGGACGTTTTGAGCAGGAAAAATTCGATGCCGACCTGGTGAATATCATCACTTATTACAGAAAAAACGGATTCATCGATGCGCGGATACTGGAATGGCAGCTCAATCCCGTGGATGAAAAAACTCTGGAACTGGTCATCACTTTGGAAGAAGGCGTCAAATACAGATTCGGCAGCCTGAGCGTGACCGGCAATGAAAAATTCACGGATGATAAAATCATCTCCTCCTTCACACTGAAAGAAGGCGACCCCTTCGACCAGGAAAAATTCACCATGCAGTTGCGCAACGTCTATTCGCTCTACTGGGACGAAGGCTATATTTATACAGACATTGAAGCGGAAAATATCAAAGCCGGCGACCTGCTCAACATCAATCTTAAAATTACGGAAAATACCAGAGCCAAAATCCGCCAGATCAAGATTGCCGGCAACCGGCGCACCAAGGAAAAAGTCATCCGCAGGCAACTGGAAATCGCGCCCGGAGATTATTTCCGCCAATCACAAGTGCTGCGCTCACAGAATAATATCTACAACCTGGGCTTCTTCGAGCCAGATATCAAGCTGGATTACACACCCATCAACAACAACGGCGATATCGACCTCAGCCTGGTGGTGATGGATAAATCCGCCGGAACCGCCAATGGCGGCATCGGTTACAACTCGCAGGACAAATTCGTGGGAACGCTCAGCGTGTCTCAGAACAATTTGCTTGGTAACAACTGGGGAACCAGCCTCAAATGGGAATTCGGAGGTTCCACCCAGAACTTTGAATATGACTTCACCAATCCCAATTTTTATGATACAGACCTGCTGCTGGGATTCAATCTCTATCATACGCTGAAGACCTGGAGCAGCTTTTACTATAAGATAAATACGCAAGGCGCCACCATCCGCGCCGGACTTCCCTTGCCTTGGGTCAACCGTTCCAGAGCGGTTTTGGGCTATTCTCTGTATGCCAAGAAATATCGGATCACTGATATGGACGCCATCATGGAAAATGAAAGCCAGAACCAGAACCTGATTGAGCTGGATTCGCTGGGAACGCAGATTACCAGTTCCGTTAACGCCACCCTGAGCCGGGATACCAGAGACAATATCTTTTTCCCGACCACGGGCACCCAGGTTGTCCTGTTTTCTGAAGTGGCGGGCGGTCCCTTGAGCGGCGATTTCAACTACTTCAAACAGATTGCCCAGGTAAGCTGGTTTGTCGAGACCTGGTATAAAATAGCGCTCAGAACCAAGTGGCGTTTCGGATATGTCACACCCTACGGTAATTCCAGTGACGTCCCTCCGGATGAAAAATTCTATCTGGGCGGCACCGGTCCCGATGGCATCAGAGGTTATCCAGACAGGTCAATCGGTCCTTCCGGCGGCGGTACCAGAGAGATTATTTTCTCCACTGAACTGGGCTATCCCATAGGCAGCGACCAGATTGTGGCCTTGGGCTTTTTTGATGCGGGCAACAGCTACAACAGGCTGAGAGACTTTAACTTTCTGGATTTGAAAAAAGGCGTCGGAGCCGGGATCAGAATCCGCAGTCCGCTGGGCTTGATCGGATTTGATTATGCCTACAACCTGGAAGACGGAACCTGGGAACCGCATATCCAGTTTGGCACCACCTTTTAGTCAGTTTATCTGCTGATTGCCTGGCTGAAGAGGGATTTGTAAACAGAAATCAAATATGAAATATAAACATCTATTCGGACCTGTTGTATCCCGGCGGCTTGGTTTGTCGCTGGGTGTGGACGTGGTCGCCTATAAATACTGTTCGCTCAATTGCGTTTACTGTGAAGTGAGCAAGACCACTCATCTGACCCTGAAACGCAAAGCCTTTTTTTCAGTTTCAGAAATCACCTCTGAACTGGACGACTTTCTGGCTGATAACATCGAACTGGACTATATCACCTTTTCCGGTGCCGGAGAGCCGACTCTTTATTCCGAACTGGGAGAACTGATTACCTATATCAAAACCAGATACCCTCAATACAAACTGGCTCTGATTACCAACAGCACGCTGCTGACTGATGCTGAGCTGCGCCGCGAAATCCTGCCCTGCGACCTCATGCTGCCATCGCTGGATGCAGCAAGTGAAGAGTGTTTTGAGCTCATCAACAGACCCCATAACAAGCTGCACGCCGATGACCTCATCCAGGGACTGATTGAACTGCGCAGAGAATACAAAGGACAGATGTGGCTGGAAATCTTTATCGTTCCGGGCATCAATGACCATCTGGAAGAAATAGAGCTGCTGAAAGCGGCAGTGGAAAAAATCAGACCTGACAAGGTGCAACTCAATTCGCTGGACAGACCGGGTGTGGAAGAATGGGTCGAGCCCGCCATCTATCTGGCTTTGGAAGAAATCAGAGCCATCCTGCAGGAAGGCATTGACATTCCGGTGGAAATCATCGCCAAATCGCATCTGGATGAGCTCATTACCAGAACAGAGCAGGACCTTCTGAACGAACTGGAGCCCCTGCTCAAGCAGGATGAATATACCAAGGAAGAGCTCGCCAACGAACTGCAGATCCACGTGAACGAAATCAGCAAGCTGCTGCAGTGTTTTGCGGCAGAGGATAAAATCGAAGCCCATCACAGGAAAGAAGGGATTTACTATCAATGGAAAAAATGAAGATTGCAGCAGTCATAACCGCAGGCGGGATGGGTCTCAGGCTGCCCGGAGAGGTGAAAAAGCAATTTCGTCTGCTGGCTGGTAAGCCTCTGCTGATCAGAGCTATCGAGCCTTTTGCCGGAATCGGGGAAATTGAAGAGATAGTGATTGCTTTGCCTGAGCAGGAAATTGACAGCTTTCAGTCTGTGTGTTCAGATTATTTTTCAGACCAGATTATGGCTCAGATGAAGTTCTGCACGGGTGGTCAGCTTAGGCAGGATTCTGTCTTCAAGGCTCTGAAATTGTGCGCTCCGGATGCCAAGCTGGCAATCGTGCACGACGGCGTCAGACCTTTTGTTACCAAGAAGTTAATCAATGACCTCATCAACCTGACCAAAGAATACGGTGCTGCCATTCCCGGCGCGCCGGTCAAAAATACCATCAAAACCATCAAGGAAGATATCGTCGATCACACCATCCGCAGAGATATTCTGCTGCAGGTCTATACGCCGCAGGTGTTTGACTACAACATCCTGATGAAATGCTATCACAGAGCCATGACAGA
>JAWOHU010000176.1:0-5242 GCA_046485025.1 Cloacimonadaceae bacterium (SeqCode)
CATTGAGCTTAGTCGAAATGTCTACAGCGTTTGTGTTCAGGCTTCGACTCTGCTCAGCCTGACACAATCAACTGTCATTCCTGCCCTTCCTGCGTCAGGATAAACTTCAGCAGGAATCTTATCATGACGATCTTTTTAATTCTTAATTGAATCCCACCCTCCTCTCCCTTGCACAATAACCTGAGTATAACCCATATATAATCGGAGTATAAGGGCATGGAAGCGGTTATCTCAGCGTAATATATTGCTAAATATAGCTTTATGATGTATGTAGGCAGACTGGGAAGGAGAAGTAAAATATTGGCTAAGAGCATTCAGGCAATCTTCTGAGGCTTTGCCGTAACCTGATGTTCAGATCGAAGTTTGGGACGAAAATGAAAATATTTGTTGACAAGGTTTCTGCTCAATCAATCGTGACAAAAGTGATACGTTGAGTCATTGAGATGCTTGGCAAGAGGGTTTTATGCACAAAATAGTTCTCAGGTCCCATTGTGAATACAGGCAGGATTTAAATGTCTTCTTATGTCAATTGCGGGCAGACAAATCCCCTATCTTTGAAAAGTGTCTAATCTTATTAGTTTTACCCCCTTCCCAAGCTGAAACATCAACTTAGCTTATCCCAAAATTATCTAACAAACTACATAGTAAAAGGAGAAAAATTATGAAGAAATCATTGTTAACCACATTGATTTTAGGTGTGTTGATCATGCTGTCACTACCGCTTCAGGCAGTGATGGCTGACTACACGTTCACACAAACAACTCAAGCGTATGTTGATATTACGGGTGGAACCACGATTCATGCATCCGGTGTTGACGATGCAATGTCAGCTGTGATAGAAATCGGTTTCACATTTGTTTTGGATGATATGCCCTACACTCAATTCAAGTGTAATTCCAACGGATTCATTACTCTGAATCCTGCTTCCTCGGCTTCATTATCCAATAACCTGACCACCAATATTTTAATTCTGGGTGGTCTTTGGGATGACCTGCACACAGGTTCTACAGGAAATGTCACATACCTTCTGTCAGGTACCGCTCCCAATCGTATTTTAACTGTCCAGTTCAAAAATATGCAGTGGTATTACAGTGTGCCAACCAACCTGGTAAACTTCCAGATTAATCTGCATGAAACCAGTAATCTGATTACCTATAATTATGGCACGATGGGTGCTGCACCAGGAACTTCCGCTTCTGCTTCCATAGGTATTTCAGGTGCTACTGCAGGCAACTTTATCAGTGTTACTCCCGCCTCTCCTACGGCAACATCTTCTACTGTCACAGAGTTCAACCAGATCAACGGAACTCATGTTCCTTTCCTGACCGGAAACGTTTATAATTTTACCCCCCCTGCTGTTCTGCCCAATGACCTGCAGGCTCTTTCTATGACAGGTCCCACTGGTCCTGCAGTCGGAACTCCTGCTGATTATACCATCACTGTCAGAAACCGCGGAACTGTTGCTCAATCCGCTTATACGGTTCAACTGATGAGTGGAACCAATGTTCTGGCTTCCGTGCCCGGACCAGCTATCCAGCCGGGACAAATCATTCCTGTGGTAGTCAGCCATACCTTTACTGCCCAGGGTCCGCTTACCATCTTTGGCAGAGTTAACTTTGCCGCAGATCAAAACCTGGCAAATAATGATTCTAATACGCTGAGTATTGTCGTTCAGCCCTCCGGCACCATGCTGGTGGAAATTGGTGACGGCACTGCCGCTCAGGGGCAACCTTTCTATGTCTTCTGGGATTACACCAGGGATGCATCTCTGTATACCTCAGCTGAGATCGGAGCTTATGGCGCTGTTACTGCTGTGAAGTGGTATTGCGCAACGGCAGCTAATTATGTAGTTCCCTACAAGATCTACCTGAAAACTACTACTGATGCTACCATAACTGCTGCCCCCTGGGCAACCATGATTGCTGATGCAACCCTGATGCTGGATGCCTCCTTTACCTTCTCGCAGACAGGCTGGGTGACCTTTAACTTCCCAACTCCGTTTGTCTATACCAGCGGCAATCTTCTGGTTTTAGTCGAAGCCAACATTGGCAGCTATGTAACTGGCGGAGCAACCTTCCGCTATACTACATCACCTGCAGGACTTCACCAATACTGGTATGCAGATGGAACACCCCCATCCGGAAACGGATCTATGAATACAAGCCGTCCCAATATCGGAATGTTTCTTGTTACAGCCGGAATGGGACACCTGACCGGAACTGTAACTTCCGGCACCACACCCATGGAAGGTGCTGTCGTTTCTGTTGATGCTACAACCTATACCACGACAACTTCTACAACCGGAACTTATAATATCCAATACATTCCGCAGGGACCTATTTCTGTCACCTGCAGTAAGGTCGGATATTATCCGCAAACCCTGCCGACTACTATTGTGGAAAATCAGACCACAACTCTGAACTTCAATATGGTGGCTCAACCACAGGTATCTGTAACCGGTCTGGTGGTGGGCAGCGATGCTCCGACCGTCGGTCTGGCCAATGCTGAAGTAATCTTATCAGGCGTTCTGGAGTATTCAGTCATGACTGACGCTTCAGGTAACTTCACTATCCCCAACGTGCTTGCAGGTAATACTTATGCCTATACCATCACGAGACAAGGTTACCAGACAGGCACAGGTTCAATCACAATCGGAACCACCAATTATAATATGGGCACCATTATCCTGAACGAGATTGCCCTGCCTGCCGGTGGCGTTCAGGCTGCTGAAACACCTCCCAACGTGACGGTTACCTGGAGAGTTCCTGGAACCGCAGGCGGAGAATGGATTCAATATGATTCCGGTATCAACAATGACAGTATTGGTTTGACAGCCGGTGGCACCTTTGATGTGGCTTCCCGCTGGCCCGCAGCTGATTTGGAAGACTTTGTCGGCATGTCTCTGTTTGCCGTGAATTTCTTCCCCGGCGACGCTGCCACATACAGTCTAAGGGTCTGGACCGGCGGTTCTGCTGCTGCTCCGGGTCAATTGGTAGTTGACCAACCCATCACGAATTACACTGTCGATGCCTTTAATACTGTCGTGCTGAATAATCCTGTCAGCATTCAGGCAGGTCAGGAACTCTGGTTCGGTTACAGTGTAACTCATACCTCCGGTTTCTATCCTGCCGGTTGTGACGAAGGTCCTGCTCACGATGGATTTGGCAACATGATTTACAATGCCGGTGCCTGGACTACTCTCTATGCCTTGGCTCCGTCCTTAAATTATGACTGGAACCTGGCTGGTTACGTCGGATACGGTCCTCCGGATCCAACTCCCATGCCTATGGCTGCCTCCCGTTCTCTGGAACGCAGAATTGTCGTGGACAGCAAAGGTCTGTTTGCAGCCGATATGACTTCACCCATTGTATCTCCAACAAGAGCAACAGGCAGTTCTCTGAACACCCGTTCTCTGATGGGTTACAAGGTGTGGCGTCTGCTGCAGGGCAACGAAGCCAACGAAACCACCTGGACTCAGCTCACCACTAATACCATTACTGATACAAGCTATGTTGACACCGGATGGGGCACTATCCCTGAAGGTGATTACAAGTGGGCTGTGAAAGCTGTTTATACAAATAACGTGCTGGCTCCTCCCGCTCTGTCCAATATGGTTATGAAACGTCCCAACGACCTTGCTGCTCTGACCATTGCGGGTTCTTTAACTCCTTCGGTTGGAACCCTGATGAACTATAATATCACAATTCAGAACACCGGAACTGCAGCTCAGACAGCAGGTTCATACACAGTTAAAATCATGACGGGCACTACGGAGCTTGGTTCCGCTGCCGGTCCTGCCATTGCAGCCGGCCAGACTCTGGATGTAACAGTGGGCTGGACTCCTGCTGCGGAAGGAACCATCAGCATTTACGGTAAAGTTGTTCTGACTACGGATACTCTTCCTGCCAATGATGAAACTCCTCCGATTGATGTTCTGGTCTATCCTGCCGGAACCCTGTTGGTGGAAATCGGTGACGGCACTTCCACTCAGCGTCAGCCTTTCGGAATCTGGTATGATTATGAACGCGACGCTGCTCTGTATACACAGGCGGAAATCGGCGCTTATGGTGCCATTACTGCAATGAAATGGTATGTGGGGACAGTCGGACCCCACGCAGTTCCCTACAAAATCTACCTGAAGAGCACTACTGATGCCACCCTGACCACAGCACCCTGGGCAACCATGATTACTGATGCCCAGCTTATGCTGGATGCCACCTTTACCTTTACACAAACCGGTTGGGTGACATTCAACTTCACAACTCCGTTTATCTACACCAGCGGCAACCTGCTGGTTCTGGTGGAAACCAACATTGGAGATTACCAGTCCAGTTATGCCATGTTCCGCTATACTACAGCACCTGCAGGACATCATCTGTACTGGTATCAGGACGGCTCTGTTCCCACCGGAAACGGAACCGCCAACACCAACCGTCCCAACATCGGTATCTACCTTGCTACTGCCGGACTGGGACATGTCTCAGGTACCGTAACTTCAGGAACGACTCCTATCGAAGGTGCTCTCCTGACTGTTGATAATACCAGCTATTCCGGAACCACCAATGCCAGCGGCGTATATAACATTCAATATATTACTGCCGGACCGCAAAATGTCACTTGCTCCAAGGTCGGATACTATTCTCAGACCCTGCCTGTGACTATTGTGGAAAACCAGACTGCCACTTTGAACTTCAACCTGGTTACATTACCTCAGGTTAACGTCACAGGTTTGGTAGTGGGCAGTGATGCTCCGACTGTCGGTCTGGCAGACGCCAATGTTGCCTTAACAGGCATGGTTGACTATACAGCAACCACCAATGCCACCGGCAACTTCACCATCCCCAACGTCTATGCCAGCCAGACCTATAACTACACTATCACCAAGGCCGGCTATTCTCCTGCCTCAGGCACAATCACCATTGGAACCACCAACTTCAACATGGGCACCATCACTCTGAATGAAGTGGCTTATCCCGCCACCGGAGTGCAAGCTGTGGAAGCTGCTCCCAATGTTAATATTACTTGGACATCACCTGATCCTAACGTCCAGAACTTTGAAGACAGCTTCGAAACCTACGCTGACTTCGCAATTGATTTCCCGCCCTGGGCAAACTTAGACGTCGACCAGTCTGCCACTTATGGCTACAATGGTTTTGACTTCCCCGGCGAATATGGCGTTATGGCATACATGGTCTTCAATCCTCTGACCACTACTCCTAATTCCACGACCCAGATGGGAACT
>JAWOHU010000206.1:0-9314 GCA_046485025.1 Cloacimonadaceae bacterium (SeqCode)
AAGATGCCTGGCCATTGCCCAAAAGCAGGGGTATAAAACCGTTCACGGTATTGTCCTGGGGGAGAACAGAAATATGCTGGCCCTGGGGAAAAAGCTGGGGTTTAAGATTAAAAAAGATCCAGACTCCAGTGACTACAACCTGGTTCTTCATTTTGGAAAACAAGATCTGAGACCAGGGGACAATTGAATGAAAGGATATGACTATGACATTATGCACCACTTTTTTTCAGGGAAACAACACTGCAATGTCTACTATATATAGTACAGATTTTGAGGGGAAGGGTGCGAAACTTTTCTACATCTTATATTATATCAATAAAATACGGATTAGGCATTCCCTGAATTATTGTAACAGAGATTTGCTGCTTGTTGCGAGGATGGGGATTCTTTCCCTGATTTGCTGTGTCTCTTTTAAAGGGAGTAAATCAGGAAAAAATGCAGTAAGAGAGCAAAGTGGAGGTATTAAGATAAAAAAACTTGCCCAAAACAGCGGCTTTAAAATTATGACGTTTCAGAAAATGAAATGAAAATGTCACCCTTATGGAGGAATAAATGCTCGAAGATCTGAGAAAAAAACAGAAATATGTCATCATATTCATAGCCTTCGTTTTCATCGTTGGTATGGGTGTAATGGGCCTGACGGACATCTTTTTCAACAAAAAACCTGTCCTCGGCAAGATTGATGGCGTGAAGATAACCTATGAAATGTTTCAGGAAGAGTTTCAGAAAAACGTGGAAAACTACCGTCTGAACAATCCTGATACAGAGATGAACAGAGACATTTTAAGCCAGCTTTCTGACCAGACCTGGCAGAGACTGCAGCAGCAGATAATCCTGGGCAAAGAGATGAAAAAGCTGCGCATCAAAATCACTGACGATGAAGTCCTTAACGAGATTCAGAACAACCCGCCCCAGGACCTGATGCAGAATCCAGCCCTGCAGACCAACGAACGCTTTGACAGAAAGAAATATCTCACAGCTTTGAAAGAAAACACTGAATTCTTTGCAGCCATGGAAGAATACGTGCGCAATTCCCTGCCCTTTACAAAACTGATGGACAGAATCAAAAAAGATGCCAAGATCACTACTGACAGTCTGAAAGCAGAATACCTGAAAGAAAATGACGAGATGTATGGCAAGCTGATAGTGTTTGATTTCAACAAGCTTCCCAAACCGGAAGTGACTGATACTGAAATCAAAAATGAGTATGACAAGATCAAAGATACTGACAAGGAAATCAATAAAGGCAAGTCCAGCACAATGAAGTTTCTGCTGTTTGAAGTGAAACCATCAGACGCAGACTTCAGCTCCGTCAAAAGAGACATTGATGACATCTATACCATGATCCAGAAAGGCGATGATTTTGGCCAACTGGCAAAAGATTATTCCGAAGACACCGGCAGCGCTGAGCAGATGGGTTCGCTTGGCACCTTCGGCAAGGGACAGATGGTGCCTGAATTTGAGCAGATGGCGTTTTCCATGCAGCCGGGTGAAGTTTCCCAGCCCTTCAAAACAAACTTTGGCTGGCACATACTCAAAGTGCATGGTTTCAGCACAACAGAAACAGGCGAGCCGCAGGTTGCTGCCAGCCATATTCTGAAAAAAGTGGAAGCCTCCTTTGACACTATCGATATGCTGGAACAGCAAGCCCAGAATGCAGCCAAACTGATCAAGAAAGTCGGCATCGATAACGCTGCCAAAGAACTGAAGATGGAACCCACCAGCTCAGATGCCATCTATGAAGATTCAGAATTCATCCCCGGATTGGGCCAACATCCAGCTCTGCTTGAATTTGCCCAAAAGAAAGGGAAAGGAGCTGTTTCCGACGTTGAAAAAGACAGACGCGGAAATTTTATTGTGGCACAGATAACTGAAAAATCGAAAGACCCCTACGTTCCGCTGGACAAAGTCAAAATGCGCATCAAATATGATCTGGAAAGACAAAAGATGATTGCAGCAATGAAACCGATTGCGCAGGAATTTATCACGAAAAATAAACCGGAAGAATATCTGGTGGCTGCAGCAAAAGACACATTGATCAAAGTTGTGAACATGCAGAATTTCAAAAAAGAAACTTCCATCCCTGAAGTCGGAAAAGTGACTGAAGTCAATACTGAAGCGCTCAAACTGGCTGAAGGTCAGACTTCCGACTTGATTGATACAGAAAAAGGTCAGTTTATCATTGTCAGCGAGAGAAGAACAATTGTGGATATCAATGAGTTTCTTAAAGATGCGGACGCACAGAAAAAACTGCGTGACCGCATGGAAGAACAGGCTTGGAACAGATGGTATGACGCCGTGATGAAAAAGGCTGAAGTGATAGACAACCGTCAGGAGTATACTCTATTCTAAGCTGAAACTCCTGCCCAAAGTCGTCTGAAATGAACTGATAACACAGAGAAAAACTGCTCCTGAGAGGAATTTATGAGTGACTTAATGATCAGTGTCAGCGGAATCAGAGGAGTGTTTGGCAGCACCATGACGGCTCAGACTGCCCTGACATTCGCAGCCAACTTCGGCATATTCTGCAACAGGGGTAAAATCATTATCGGCAGAGACAGCCGGACCAGCGGTCTGGCAATGTTTCAGGCTATTACGGCAGGACTGATCAGTGTCGGTTGTGACGTGGTAGATCTCGGGATTGTAGCTACTCCGACTACTCTGCTGGCTGTCAAAGAACTCGAAGCTCAGGGCGGAATTTCGATCACAGCCTCTCATAATCCTCCGGAATGGAATGCGATGAAACTAATTGGCAGCAACGGAATGTTCCTTTTTCCCGATATCGCGGATGAATTCAAAGCTGTGATGAGCAAAGAAATTAAGTGGGCAGACTGGCAGTCACTCGGGAAAATCTATCACGACAGTTCTGCAACTCAGAGACATATAGAAAAAGTCCTCGCCATTCCATATCTTGATGTTAAGGCGATCAGAAACTGTAACTTCAAAGTGGTCATAGATTCCGTCAATGGAGCAGGCGGACTTGTTTCACCCAAATTGCTGGAAGAACTAGGCTGCGAAGTCATCGAACTCAATTCAGAACCTTCGGGAATTTTCAGTCATCCGGCTGAGCCTTTGAACAAAAATCTGGCACAATTGGAACAGGCTGTCAAAGACCACAAAGCAGACATCGGCTTTGCCACAGACCCTGATGTGGACAGGCTTTCCATAGTTTCAGACGAGGGAAAGTGCATTGGAGAAGAGCTGACAGTAGCTTTGGCTGAACTTTTTGTGCTATCTAAAAAATCCGGCGACATAGTAGTTAATCTCTCTTCTTCAATGATTTCAGAACACATTGCCAGGCAGTATGGCGTCAAAGTGCACAGAACTCGGGTAGGAGAAATCAACATCGGCAAGAAAATGCTGGAACTTCAAAGTCCCATAGGCGGCGAAGGCAACGGCGGAGTAATATGTCCTGACGTCCACTACACAAGGGATGCTTTAGCCGGAATGGCACTTATTTTAGGACTTCTGGCTGATAAAAAAGCTAAAGTCAGTGAAATAGTAGAGACGCTGCCCAAATACTACCTCTACAAAGCAAAAATTGAAACTGTTTCGAGCAAGATTGATGTCATTATGAGCAAGGTTCCGCTCTATTTTGAGGGATTGGAACTTGATACCAGAGATGGCATTAAAGCCATTGGGGAAAACTTTTGGGTGCATATCAGAAAATCAGGCACAGAGCCGATTATCAGGATTTATGTGGAAAGCGATGACCCCTTCAAAAGCGAGGATTTCTGCCGTAAAACGATGACCAAACTGACCGCAAATTAAAATAAGGCAGCTGCAACCTTACGCTGAAAGCAAATCAGATTATTCTATCGTCTGGAAAAGTGAAAGATATCGTCAGTGAAACCCAGCGCCAGATAGTATTGAGCAGAGCGGTTTTCCGCTATGGCGGCAGCCAGTTTCAGAGGACCGACAAAAGTCTTCAGACCAATTTCTAATATACCACCGGTCACGAAATCCTCTCTATTAAACAACACATTTTCATCTGAGTAATTCAGAGTCTGGATTTTTGCACTTACAAAGAAATTATCCCAAGGGTTAATTACACATCCTGCCTGAATCAGCCTGTAGTGTGGAGCGCTTTTTTCATACAAAGCCATCCCGGCAAAACCATGCCTTCCGCCCAGGTAAAAAGGATCCAGGCTGGTCTGGTCTTCTTTGATCAGATGCGAGCCCAACTGCGCTCCCAAAATAACTGAAAAATGTTTTGAGAATGGTCTGTAGATGCTGTAATCAAATTTTAGTTTGCTGATGTTCTGCTCACTGAGAATATCATTCCTGGCATAGGTTATCTTGCCTGTAGCCTGCATTCCGCGCATCGGGAAGACATAATCATCCAGGCTTTCATGATAAGCCTTAAAACCAATTCCTGATATGCTCTGAGTTTCTCCTGAAATGTCTACTTCGGAGATATCTCTGTATAGCCTGGTGGCGTAGGTATAGGTATAACCTTCGAGCACAATTGCTTTTCTGGCATAAAGACCAATTCCTGTTACAAGGCCGTATTCCAGAGAGCGGGCACTGTTTATCTTATCGTGATTGTCATTGTAAAAGTAGATTCTTTTCTCATCCAGATAGGGGAAAAGCCTGTAATAGATGCCATAATCCTCGCCGAAATTCTTGACCATATCTATGTTCAGTTCATACTTTCCGCCCAATTTGACTTCTGCAAACACATGGGAGTTCTTCATCAAGTAGTTGTGTAGAGATAAGACTGCACCGGCAATCAGAGCGTTTTCGTTGTCATAGGAAAAGTTCATCGCCAGATATTTGCGTTCACGCTCATTGACATAAACATTCAGGAAATAATTAACGGAATCCTTTTCCAGGGTCGGATAAATCATCTCAAAGAGTTGAGAATTCCAGGCAGTGTTGATACCTGAGACGATTTCATCAATCTTGTAATTTTGATTGGAAGGCAGGTCAAGATATTCCCTAATCTTAGAAGCACTGATATGTTCATTGCCATAGACTGCAATTCGTGTCACTTTGAAGCTGTCAGGATAGAGCAAGGGTTCGATAGGTCTGATTTCGTCTTTTGCCTTCAAGCTATCCGCCAATTGGATCAGAAGGTCAATATTCTGCCGCGCATACAATTCTCCCGCGGAGATAATTTCTCTGACAGAGCTAAAACTGGTGGTGGAAAAAGTAGTTAGTTCAGGTTCCAGGACAAAATCACAGATGTGAAGCTCTTCATTCAAGTGATTGGTGATGCCGATATTGATGGTCTGGTCCAGAACATGCACCAGTCCATGCAATTCATCTGCATCACGCAGAGCTGTATTAACCTTGAATCCAATAACATAATCCGCTCCCATCTCCTTAACCTGCGCGCCTGGCAGATTCTGAGAAATGCCGCCGTCAATGTAGAGAGTGTTGTTAAAAGGAAAGGGCTGTAGAATGCTTGGAATGGACATGGAAGCTCTGATGCCCTGCATCATTGAACCTGAAGAAAATACTTTCAATTCACCTGACAAAAGGTCTGTTGCCACGCTTGTAAAAGGGATGGGCAGGTCTTTGAAATCGTTGATACCGGAGGTTGGAGCAAAAAGTCTGAACAGGTCAAGATTAACTTTGTTTCCTACAATCACGGATTGCGGAAGCTGTGGCGTCCACTTGTCATCAAGACGGAAGAAAATATTGCCATAGGGAGCCCATCTTTTCTGCCCTATGTAAAGCTGATCCCTTTGCCAGTCATCATTAAAGGCATCCCGCCAGTTCCATTCTATAAACAGACTTTCTATCTGAGCAGCGTTGTAGCCCATGGCATAAAGACCGCCAATCAGAGCGCCGATACTTGTCCCGGAAATGAAATCCGGACGGATGCCCACCTCTTCCATTACTTTCAGCATGCCGATATGTGCAAATCCACGCGCACCACCGCCACTGAGAGCATAGCCGACTTTTACTGAATTAAGAGTGCAGAGAATCAGCACAGCCAGGATGCTGAAAGCAAGTTTCTTGTGCACTTTAGAAGTTTTCTTCCTGCTTTGTTTGAGTTGAATCCGGTTTGATATTTTCCTGAACAGGCTCTGAAACTGGCGCTATCTCAAATTCCAATCTGCCAAAAACTGTATTTGTCTCCAGCCTATGAAGAGTTCCCTCAGGATTGTTATTAATGACATACCTGTCTTCTCCAAATCCAGCATAAGAGCGGTCCGGCAATATCGTAGAACCAAACACCGTGGTCGAGAATACTTCCAGGTTAATGTTGTCAGGAATGATTACAAGAGCATTACCGAACACTACAGATATCTCACCCGGCAAATTGCCCGGGTCCGACAGCTTGGTCAAATCAAGAGTTCTGCTCCCGAAAATGACATCAAACTCTTTTGAACTGTAGTATGAACTGACGTGTTTTCGATTGCGGACATAACTTTTTGAGGAACTGCCGACAATCAGCTTGAATCCAAGCAGGATGATGATGACCCCCAAAAATAATCTGATAATGGGGAAATTGATATTGAAAGCATGCTTAAGGACGATGGAGATCCCGATAAGAATTATCAGGATACCCCAAAACAGACTACCGAAAAGTAAACCGCTCATTTTCATTTCCTCCTCCTAAAGAGAGTTTGTTTTACTGTTTTATATTATCTGCTAAAGGATCCAGACCAATAGTCATATAATTTTTCAACTTTAATGCTGATATCATTATTGATTTGAAACAGATCAGACTGAACCACTCCCAGATAGCTATTGGGATAATTGAATCCAGACATCAGTTCTTCAAACTTGTGCTTATGCTGCTTACCGATACTTACAACAACTCTGCCGTGACTTTCTCCAAAATACAGAACATCCCTGCGTCCGGTATTATCTACATTGACTTTCAGTCCAAGCAAGCTTCCATTTGGAACAAAGCAGCATTCTGCCAGACACACAGCCAGACCGCCTTCAGAGCAGTCGTGGGCACTATTTACCAGACCTTTGTCAATTAAAGCTAGAATGATTTCTATAAGTCTAACTTCTTTGGATAAATCAACATAGGGGGGCAGTCCGGAAATTTGCTTATGTATAATTTTCAGATATTCTGAGCCGCCGATTTCATTGCTGTGAGAGCCAATCAGATAAATCAGGTCGCCGGTATTTTTAAAAAACTGATTCACTGTTTTACTACAGTCATCAATCAAACCCAGCATTCCAATCACGGGAGTGGGGTAGATGGCGCCGATCGGATTTTCATTATAAAAAGAGACGTTGCCTCCTGTGACAGGAGTTCCGAAAGCTCTGCAGGCATCAGACATCCCTCTGATGCACTGTGCAAAAGTCCAATACACTTCAGGTTTGTAGGGATTGCCAAAGTTCAGGCAATTGGTGATGGCAAGAGGTTTTGCACCTGAACAGGCAACATTTCTGGCTGCCTCTGCCACTGCCGCTTTGGTTCCTTCATAAGGGTCGAGCCAACAGTAACGGCTGTTGCAGTCAGTTGTCAGAGCCAGAGCCTTATTTGTGTCTTTGACTCTTACTACTGCAGCATCTGAACCCGGCTCGGTGATTGAATTTATCTGAACCATATGGTCGTATTGTCTATAGACGAATTCCTTGCTGGCGATATTTGGGGACTTTAGCAACCGGCACAAAATCTCTGTATAATCAGTGCGTTCAGGAACCCTATTAAGATCAAACTTGCGTGTTTCTGTCAGGTATTCAGGCACAGCAGTTTCTCTTGTATAGACGGGTGCGCTGCCTCCCAAAACCAAACTATCGGCGGGAATTTCGGCAACAACTTCGCCCTGATGTTTCACTCTCAAAAGTCCGTCAGACCTGACTTCGCCAATGATGACAGCTTCCAAATCCCATTTGTGAAACACATCACGCAAAGCATTAAAATTATCAGGCTGCACAATCAGCAGCATCCTTTCCTGCGATTCGGAAAGCATTATTTCATAAGGCGTCATGCCTTTCTCACGCTGCGGAACCTTGGCTACGTCAATCTCAATCCCGACTCCGGTTTTTCCTGCCATTTCACTGCTGGAACAGGTCAGACCGGCAGCACCCATATCCTGAATGGCGACCACAAGTCCTGTTTGGATTACTTCCAGAGTTGCTTCCAGCAGCAGCTTTTCCATAAAGGGGTCGCCCACTTGGACTGCCGTGCGTCTTTCTTCTGATTCTTCCGTCAGTTCGACAGAGGCAAAGGTAGCACCGTGAATACCGTCTCTGCCTGTCTTAGCGCCCACATAGACCACATAATTGCCAATCCCCTTAGCGCCGGATTTGGCAAGATGTTCATGTCTGAGAATGCCGACAGCCATTGCATTGACAAGGGGATTGCCTTCATAGCTGTCCTCGAAATAGATTTCGCCGCCCACGGTGGGGACTCCAAAACAGTTTCCATAATCTGCTATGCCATTGACCACACCTTTGATGAGATGTTTGACCTGCGTATTGTCAGGATTGCCGAAACGCAGGGAATCCAATACTGCAACAGGTCTGGCACCCATTGTAAAAATGTCTCTTAATATGCCGCCGACGCCTGTGGCAGCGCCATGATAAGGTTCCAGAGCAGAAGGATGGTTGTGACTTTCTATTTTGAAAGAAACTGCCAGTCCATCTCCGATATCTACCACTCCTGCGTTTTCCTCTCCGGCTTTGGCAAGCATGTAGTCTCCGTCTTTGGGGAGTGTTTTGAGCAGTTTAATGGAATTCTTATAACTGGCATGTTCCGACCACATTACACTGAAAATGCCCAGTTCAACCCAGCTTGGCTCACGCTTCAGAATCTTCTTGATTTCTTCATATTCTTCAGGGCTGAGAGCATGTTCAGCCAGAAGTTCCGTTGTGATTTTAAAGTTTTCCACAGCTTATTCCTGTTTAAAATTTTGCTGTAAGATGTCAAACAGCTTCAGCAGCGCTGCATCAATCTGATTGTAGATATTTCTGTAATAATCAAGTTCCTCGCCGATGGGGTCAGCAATGTCGCCTTCTCCGCCAACGTATTCCAGCAAGGTATAAACATTCTCGCGGAACTCGGGAAAGTTTGCTCTGATAATGTCTCTTTGACGCTCTTCCATAGTCAGGACCAGCCAGCTCTCACTCAGGATTTCCGAATTGATTTTGCGGGAGGAATGTTCATCAGCCACAATACCCTGTTCTGCCAAGAGCTGCAATGAACTGAGAGAAATCATAGCGCCGTTGCCCATCAGTCCTGCTGACCTGGCTTTGAATGGCAGATTTCGTTTGGCGCTGTAATAGTTAAAAAGATATTCTCCAATGGGGCTGCGGCAGATGTTTCCGGTGCAGACAAACAAAACAGTCGGTTTCTGAAAACTTTGTTTAATATTGTAAAACGGGACAGAGCTTTC
>JAWOHU010000012.1:0-10874 GCA_046485025.1 Cloacimonadaceae bacterium (SeqCode)
ATATTTGTAAAGATATTATTAGAAATAATACTTTAAGAATGTATGCAATGGAATCTACAAATTATCAAGCATGGTTATATAATTTGCCAACTCCGAATTACAAAACATGGAAAGAATATACGAACAATGACTTTATAGCTGGAATTATCGATAGAGTCGATAGGCATATGAATTCGATTGATTTAAGTTTATCAGGTTTTAGAATTGTTTCGAGGGATAAAGAAATTAAAAAGACAGTTTTTGAGGCTGACTTAAATTATGGGAATGGTCAGATATCAAATATTATAGTCGAAGCTCAGTATAGCACAGATGGTCGACTTTATGTATCAGTCGATCCATTCTAAAAAATTGCCACAAATAGCACATAACTAGTATGAAGTAATAATAATTCAACTATCTACGATTTCTTCCCACAACATTAAAGCAATTCTTTATGATCAACCATATAGGATTGATCCATTACACGCATTGCTTTCTTGTTATATGTACGTATACAAAGTTAGGTGTAATGAAGAAATATCAACTAGTTATGGAGCAAGGATTGAAAGAACATAACTGAGTTGTAAAGCAGGCCAGAGTTACTTTTTGCGATCTAAAGCTAGTTTGTAAATCCGGTTGCGACTGACGCCAGTTTTTTCTGAAATGGCAGAGGAGAGTTCCTTTAGCGACAACCACTTTCCAGAATTAACTTCAATCAACTCAAGCAATTCAATGTCAGAAACATCAGTATCAACTTTTCCAGAAATCAGGATAACAAATTCACCTCTGGTTTCCAGATTATTTATAAATTCAAGATCAGTAAAATGACCTCTGTATATGGTTTCATACAGCTTAGAAAGTTCCCTTGCCAGCACGAATTTACGATCATTGAAATAGGCGGAAAGCTCTCTGACCGTTTCCAGAATGTGATGTGAAGACTCATATAAAACAATGGTGTGGGGAAACACTTTCAAAGCATTGAGCAGAGCTGTTCTGTCTTTTTTCTTGGCTGGGAGAAATCCGGTAAAAGTAAACCGGTTTGTGTCCAGTCCCGAAGCTGCCAAAGCAGGTATTAAAGCAGTCGCACCAGGCAGGCAGGTTACCTGAATCTCCGCTTCAATAGCAGCCCTGACCAAAATTGAAGCCGGGTCAGATATAGCAGGAGTTCCGGCATCCGTTATTACAGCAATACTTTTTCCCTGTTCCAGAAAATCGATGAGGGACTTTGTCTGCTTTCGTTCATTGAATTTGTGATAGCTGATTATCTTGTTTTTTATATCGTAATGCTTGAGCAGTTTTTGGGAAGTGCGGGTATCCTCAGCTGCGATTAAATCAACGCTTTTTAGAACTTCCACAGCCCGGTAAGTAATGTCTCCCAGGTTTCCGATGGGAGTGGGGACCAAATAGAGAATCCCTTTGCTCATACTATTTAAGGACTCCCAGTTCCTTACCGATTTTGGTGAAGGCGTTTATAGCTCGGTCCAGATGATAGAGAGAATGCGCTGCAGAAAGCTGAACCCGGATTCTGGCACGTCCAACGGGAACTACAGGAAAGGTGAATCCGATGACGTAGATGCCTTCTTCCAGAAGTCTGTCCGCCATTTTAACAGCCAGTTGCTCACTGTAAATCATCACAGGCACGATAGCTGTGTCGCTGGGAATGATGTCAAATCCGGCTTCCGTCATCCCTTTACGGAAGTAGTTGGCATTGGTCATTACGTGATTGCGAAAGTTGGTGCTTTCCATAATCAGATCAAGGACTTTGATTACAGCTCCCACGATGGGTGGCGCCAGAGTATTGGAGAATATATATGGTCTGGAACGCTGGCGTAGGTATTCTATGATATCTTTTTTGCCTGATATGCAGCCACCGGAAGAGCCACCCAAGGCTTTACCAAAGGTGGTTGAGATGATGTCCACCCGGTCCTGGACATTGTGGTGCTCGCAGGAACCTCTGCCCGTGTCACCAATGTAACCAGTTCCGTGTGAATCATCCACCATGACCAGAGCGTCATATTTATCCGCCAAATCGCAGATTTGAGGTAGCTTGGCAATGTCGCCGTCCATGGAAAAAACTCCATCTGTTACAATTAATCTGTATTTATAATTCTGGGATTCTCTGAGAATGTGTTCCAGATCTGCCATGTCTGAGTGCTTATAACGGTATCTTTTTGCTTTGCAAAGACGCACTCCGTCTATAATGGAAGCGTGGTTTAGTTCATCTGAAATAATAGCGCTATCATCATCCAACAAAGGTTCAAACACGCCGCCGTTGGCATCGAAGCAGGAGGAATAGAGCAAAGTGTCTTCCATACTCAGGAATTCAGACATTTTGGCTTCCAGGTCCTTGTGAATCTGCTGGGTTCCGCAAATGAAGCGCACGGAAGCCAGACCCATACCCCAGTCTCCTATCGTGATTTTGGCAGCTTTTTCCACTTCGGGATGATTAGCCAGTCCTAGATAGTTATTGGAGCAGAAGTTGATGACCTTGCTGCCGTCTGCCAGCTTTATTTCTGCACTTTGCGGACTGCCCAGAATCCGCTCTGTTTTATACATCCCAGAACCTTGGATGATTTCAAGTTCTTTTTTTATGTCTGCATATAGCTTTTTTGACATTCTGCCAATCCTTTATGATGATTGAGTACATAAAATTAACTTTCTTGCAGAATGCAAAATCCCGTCAATAAAAAATCCTTGCCAGTCTTACAAATCAACACCAAGAGATGTATTTGGCAATAAACGTGAACACTTTACAGAATAAAGATTGACAAATAAATCCACGTTAAGCTATAGTGATTTTATGAAGAATTGAAGGTTGAAAGGAGCAGATATGAAGAAATTTATCATGGTTTGTTTGTTTACCATTCTCATTTTGAGCCTTTCTGCATATACAGTGGGGCAGTATGCCAAGACCTTCACTGACCCCAACCGTAACAACAGACAAATCCTGACCTGGATTTATTTTCCCATCGATGCTGATAATCCACTCGAGAGCTATCCTTACATCGTTTACGGACATGGCTGGAATGGTGACTGCACTTATTACACAACTCTAACCAATGCCATTGTCAACCTGGGTTGGATAATTGCCTATCCCAGGACGGAAGAGGGAATGTTCAGCTACAATACTACCAGTCTGGCTCTGGATATGGCATTCCTTAAAGAAGCAGTCTATCTGGAAACCATGAATTTCACCTCACCACTATACAACAAAATAGATACCTTATCTGTCGTAGGTGGTTATTCCATGGGCGGGGCTTGTGCTGTTGCAGCAGCATCAATGGATTCTTCCTTTAACTCATTGGTCACTTTGGCAGCAGCTCCCATAACAATTCTGAACTTGTATCCTGAATCCATTAATCTGGCTTTAAACATAACAGCGCCATCTTTGACCTTTTCAGGTTCGGCTGACACAGTGGCTCCTCCCAACACAAATCAGATTCCCATCTATAACAATCTGGCGTCAGATTACAAGAGCTTTGTGTCCTTCACAGGTCAGGTGCACGACAGTTTTTACAACAATCCTATGATTCCTGTCATCCTGAATCCATGGTTTAGCTATCTCAAGACCGGCTCTGTATATTACATAGATGTGTTTGAAGCATTCCTGGATTCGTATTCAGGCAGCCTGACTTTCCAGATTGAAGACAATCTCATTATAATTCTCGACGCTCCGGAAAATTTGTCTGTAATATATGAAAGTAATACTCTCTCAATAAGCTGGGACGGAGTTTTGGAAGCTCACAGTTACAGGGTTTTTGCTTCCAATAATCCCTATAACGGATTCAATGATGTTACCAGCCAGGGCACATTTTCTTATGGAGACAGGGTGAGTTGGATTTTGCCGTCAGCTATGTCAGGAACAGGGTTTTACTATATCAAGTCCTATCGGGATTAGAAAAACAAGGAAAATAAATGAAAAGAACTTTACTATTATTATGTGTGCTCTTGCTGTTTCTAAACTGTGGCGCTTATACCATAAGCCAATACACCAAGACTTTTTATGATGCCTCACGCAACAGAAATATTCAGACTGTAATATACTATCCTGTTAATGCATCCAATCCCAATGAGAGCTTTCCCTATGCTATTTTTGGGCATGGCTGGCTGGTTAGCTATTCTTATACCCAGGATTTAACTAATGCTTGGGTAGGTTTGGGTTGGATAGTAGCTCTGCCAACCACTGAGGGAAGTCTATTTCCAAGCCATCAGAATTTCGCTCTGGATATTGCTTTTCTGAGGGGGGAAGTCTTAGCGGAGAACAGCATTCCCACTTCACCTTTGTATAATAAATTGATGCCGCTGGCAGTAGCTTCGGGCTATTCCATGGGAGGGGGTTCTGCTGTTCTGGCAGCAAATTCGGATAGCGGATTTGATGGAGTCATAATTTTTGCAGCAGCAGAAACCAATCCCTCAGCCATATCTGCAGCTTCAAATGTTATTGTCCCATCCCTGACTTTTTCTGGGTCGTCAGATAATATTGCACCTCCGTCTCAACATCAGATTCCGATTTTCAACAACCTGGCATCTGATTATAAATGCTATGTTTCTTTGAATGGAGCAACGCATACGAACTTATTTTCACACAATCTGGTAGATGACATACTTGCTCCTTTTCTGAGTTATCTGAAATCCGGCTGGCAATATCATCTACAAAATCTCGAAACTGTCCTGGCAACCAATTCCGCTAGCCTGACCAGTCAGATTGTCAACAACCTAATTCCCCAAACTCCTGAACGAATTGATATTACTCTCTCAAACGACATTGTAAATATCAGCTGGGATATAGTTTTCCTGATTTCTGGCTACCGGATTTATGCTTCCGCCAATCCTTTTGCAGATTTCTCAGATGTCACAAACGAAGGAAGTTTTACTTTCGGTGAACGAGTAAGTTGGTCAAGTCCGTCAACTGCTTTTTTCAGACGTTTTTACTATTTAACTGCATATCGTAATTAAAGCATAGTAAAAGTCATAAAAAAAACACCCTTTCAGGATCAACTGGAAGGGTGCTTTGTTTGTATGATTATTGTTTTTATCAGCTTTGCTGATTAAGCGCCGTACATGGCCGTGATTTCGTTTTTGGTTTTGCCCAGGATGTCATATTTCTTGCCGACTTTGATAAAGGCAGCCAGCGCTTTTTCCAGGTGGTGCATATCATGAGCAGCAGAAATCTGGGTTCTGATGCGGGCTTTACCCTGTGGCACGACAGGGAAGAAGAATCCAATGGCATAGACCCCTTCCACAAACAGGTCGCGGGCAAAATCCTGTGACAACTTGGCATTAAAAAGCATTACAGGTACGATAGGTGTGTCGCCAGGCTGCAGAACGAATCCTGCTTCCCGCAGACTTTTTCTCCACCAATTGGCATTGCTTTCCAGTTTATCGCGGCGTTCCGTGGTCTTGGAAAGAATGTCCAGAACCTTGATTACTCCTGCCACCACGGGTGGTGCAATGGTATTGGAAAAGAGATAGGGACGCGCTTTCTGACGGCAGAGTTCCACAAGTTCTTTTCTACCGGAGACACATCCGCCCGAAGCGCCGCCCAAGCCTTTGCCAAAAGTGGTTGTGATGATGTCTATCTTGCCGACTACACCACACTTTTCATGGGTGCCGCGTCCGGTTTTGCCGATAAAACCTGAAGCGTGTGAATCATCCACCAAAAGCATGGCATCATATTTTTCGCAGAGAGAGACCATCTCATCCAGCTTGGCAGTGTCACCATCCATGGAATATACTCCATCTGTGATGACCAGTTTATGTCTTTTATCTGAATGCAATTGCAGTTTTTCTTCCAGATGCGCCATATCAGAATGCTTGAAAGAATCAGTCATAGCTTTGCAAAGACGGATTCCGTCAATCAGAGAAGCATGCACCAGACGATCTGAAATCATCACATCCTGTTCATTTAAAATAGCTTCAAACACGCCGGCGTTGGCATCCATACAGGACGGGAAGAGGATGGTGTCTTCAGTACCCAGAAATTCGGTAACCTTGCGTTCCAGTTCTTTGTGAATGTCCTGCGTTCCACAAATGAAACGAACGGAGGACATACCATAACCGCGTTCATTCAGACCTTCATGTGCAGCCTCAACCACAGCCGGATGACTGGAAAGTCCCAGGTAGTTATTGGCGCAGATATTGATGACTTTCTTTAAGGGTGCACCGGGAGGAAATTCCACTTGGATTTCGGCGTCCTGAACGGAATGGATATATCTTTCAATTTTGAAAATCCCGCCGTCTTTGAGATCCTGTAACTGCTCTGTGTAAGCGGAGCGGACCTTATTGCTGTATGCCATCCGTCCTCCTATTTATTGAGAAATTCTTCCACAAGTTTGACGATTTTGTTGACGGAATCAAAAGCTTCGGGAGTCGCCTTGTCATCCGGCAGTGATATCTTGTATCTGGTTTCCAGAAAGCGTTTGAGTGATACCATTGAAAAAGAATCCACATAGCCGCCTGAAATCAGGGCTGTGTCATAAGTTATCTCATCATCCTGGTCTTCCATATACTCTTTGATTACGTATTCGAGTACGACGTCACGAATTTCTTCCATTGTTTTATCTCCTTTATTTAGTATATATTTAATCGTCTTCCAGGGTGGAAATATCGCCGATTTCCTCACCCCATTCCTGGGCTTTTAGGACACGGCGCATGATTTTACCGCTGCGGGTTTTGGGTAGATTGGAGATAAACTCAATCTCCTGAGGCATTGCCAGAGGGGAGAGTTTTTTACGGATAAAGTTCATTATCTCCAAATCCAGTTCCTGGCTTGCTTCAAATCCCGGTTTTAAGGTTACAAAAGCTTTCACGACTTCCATATTGACGAAGTCGGGTTTTGCCACCACGGCGGATTCTGCCACGGCAGGATGTTCCAGCAGAGCGGATTCCACTTCAAAGGGACTGACCAGATGTCCGCCTGTATTGATAATGTCGTCATCGCGTCCCACGAACCAGAAATAGCCGTCCTGATCAATGTAAGAGCGATCACCAGGAATGTACCAACCGTTTTGGAACTTTTTCTGATAGGTTTCCTCGTTGTTCCAGTAGGTGCGCATCATAGAAGGCCAGCCCGGTTTGAAACCAATCAGTCCCACTTTTCCGACTTCTGTGATGACTTCATAGGTTTCTGTGTCTAGCACGACACCCGTGATGCCGGGGAAGGGTTTGCCCATGGAGCCGGGTTTGATTTTCATTCCCGGGTAGTTGGAAATCATGATGGAGCCGGTCTCTGTCTGCCAATATGAATCGTGAAACTTCAATCCGAAAACCTTCTCACCCCAGATTACTGCTTCTGCATTGAGGGGTTCACCCACACTGGCAAGATGGCGCAGGCAGGATAAATCGAATTTTTTTACGACTTCATCTCCGGCTTTCATCAGAGAGCGGATGGCAGTCGGAGCAGAGTACCAGACTGTGATGCGGTGTTTTTCGATAAATTTATACCAGGCTTCTGCAGAAAAACCTATGTCATTGACGCATTGAGTAACGCCCAAAACCCACGGACCAATAATGCCATAGGAGGTTCCCGTCACCCAACCCGGGTCAGCAGTGCACCAGTAGATGTCGTCATCTTTGAGGTCCAACACCCATTTAGTAGTCAAATACTGGGCTATCAGGGCATAGTGTACGTGTTTGACACCTTTGGGCATTCCTGTGGTGCCGGATGTGTAATGCAGAACAGAGGGCGATTCCGCTTTGGTGGGATAGACATCAAAATGCTCTATCCCTCCGGTTTCATCCATATTATAAACGATTTCCCTTTGCTGCAGAGGGCTTTTACCTAAATCGTCCACAATGATGATATGTCTGAGGTGGGGGAGTTTATCCAGGATTTTACGGATTTTTCCGACATGCTTTTTCTGGGTGAAGACGGCTGTAGTTTCCGCATTTTCCAGGCGTACCAGGAGAGATTCATCACCAAAAGCTGAGAACAAAGGCTGGGCAATGGCTCCCGTTTTCAGGATTCCCACAAAGCCGATGTAGAGCTCCGGAATTCTGTCCATAAACAGGCAAACCCTTTCTCCCGGCGTGATTCCCAATCTGCGCAGAAAATTTCCGATTGAATTGCTGAGCCGGCGCACGTCATTATAGGTATAGTTTTTTTCCTTACCGCCGATGCCTTCCCATATCAGAGCAAGCTTTTCTCCTTTTCCCATCTCGCAAATGCGGTCAGAGCAGTACCAGCCAATGTTAATTGTATCGCCGGGTTTATAACCGAGTTCCTGCTCCGACAATAGCCACGAATTCTGTTTTAATCTGTCATCATAAGAGCCGATGTTGTGCATAATTCCATCCTTTTTCTTATTATGTCTATAAAAACTTGGATATTTCAGCATTTATTTCATGAATTATAATCAAATTCAAAGACAAGGATTTTGTCAATAACAATATTGGCTCTATCAAAATATGAGTTATCCCATGCGATTTTCAGTCGCAATTAATTGTATTATTGGGTAGTTATGAAATTAGATACCGATAATTCTTGACAGGATGATGAGCAGCTACGCATCATGCAATCAGTTCGCATCTATATAATTGCCATATAATTGGAACACTTTAGTTGTGACTGAACCGAATCGTATATTCTCAGAAAAAAGTTTGGCTGTAATAGGGAGATAAATTTGGAATCTGAAAACAGACCTTTTTTAAACTCGCGCTGGAGCGTTGTTGCTGGCGGTTTTCTGATAGCTCTGATGGGGGGGCTTTCTTATTCCTGGGGAGTTTTTGTGGAACCGATGTGTGAGAATTTCGGCTGGACTAAGTTTGAAGCTACTCTACCACTCTCAGTTTTTATGGCTGTCTTTGCGCTTGTGATGATACCGGCGGGTCAGCTTCAGGACAAGTATGGACCGCGCCTTATAATTGTCTGGGGAGCGTTTCTATTTTTGGCAGCCAATCTTTTAAGCGCTTTGATAGACATTGTTGCCAATCACTGGCTCTTAGTTGTGACCTATGGTGTTTTGGGAGGAACTGCTTGCGGACTGACTTATTCCTGTGTCTCTCCGCCGATCAGAAAGTGGTTTTTTGATAAGCCGGGTTTGGCAGTATCGCTTGGCGTGATGGGTTTTGGCATTGCATCCTTTGTTTTTGCGCCGTTGAAAGCCAATTATCTGCTTCCCGGTTGGGGAATTTCCGGCACTTTTATTGTGCTGGCAATTTTGACGAGTTCCATCAGTCTGCTGGCATCCAGACTGGTTGTCAATCCACCTTTG
Source organism: Cloacimonadaceae bacterium (SeqCode) (assembly GCA_046485025.1). Taxonomy (GTDB): domain Bacteria; phylum Cloacimonadota; class Cloacimonadia; order Cloacimonadales; family Cloacimonadaceae; genus UBA5614. The sequence goes on from JAWOHU010000012.1 coordinate 9,192, forward strand.
AGGTGGCATTTATCCAATCTCGGCGCTGGTAAGTTCATATCCAAATCCAGCCTTATCAGGAATGAAATGTTGCCCACGCAGATGTTAAGAAATCCTCTGTATTGGCTGGTCTGGGCTACTTTTCTGATGATGGTTTACGGCAGTATTCTGATAATTGTTATTCTGCCCTCATATGGAAAAACAGTATTGAATCTTTCCGGTGGCAAGGCTGCTTTTGCAGTGGCAATTTATGCCCTCATCAACGGACTGGGCAGACCACTGGCAGGCATTCTCAGTGACAGATTCGGCATATTGAAAATAATGATATTTGTCTATGCATTGCAAACTCTTGTCTTTTTGTCTTTTCCATATTTTGTTGTGGGATTTGATTCAATTCTGATTGCAGCAGTTTGTTTGGGACTTAGTATTGCAGTGTCACTTTCGTTGTTTCCAGTTTTAACAGCTGAATGCTTTGGTATCAAACATCTGGGCATCAATTACGGACTGGTCTTTTCAGCTTATGGTTTTGGCGCTATCGCCATTCAGGGCGGAACCATTCTGCATGATATAACGGGGAGTTACAATCCCGCGCTCCTGATTGCCGGAGTAATGTCTGCCATAGGGACGCTGCTGGCTATGATAATAAAAAGTAAATATAAAATGCCATAAACCAATAAATAAATTTTCCTGGTTATAATTATACTGTAACTCAACTTACTTATTGACAATTTGTCTGCCTTCAAAAGAAACAGTTCAAATCTTGATGAACAAGCAGGTAAAACTCCTGCCTGCTCGCTTTCAAGATGAGTTTAATGATATGGAGATAAGTTTGGTATGAGTGAAAGAAAATATGCCAATCCTGCTGTAGTTGGTTTAGCAGGCTTTGCCATGACGACTTTAGTTTTGCAGTTTCATAATGTCGGCTGGATGGGAATGGGTCCTGTCGTTGTGTTAGGAATGATATATGGCGGTCTGGCACAACTTATTGCCGGATTTATGGAACACAAGATGGGCAACAATTTCGGTTTCTGCGCCTTTGTATCGTATGGCAGTTTCTGGATTGGACTGGGCTTGATTATTCTGATGAATCACTTTGGGATATATAAATCAAGCACCACAGATATCGGCTGGTATCTGTTTGGCTGGATGCTATTTACTTTCATCTTGTTTGTGATTTCCTGGCGTATTCATACAGCTATGTCAATTACCTTTTTTACACTGTGGCTGGGTTTTTTTCTGCTCGTGTTGGGGCATTTCTTTAATCCCGTCTGGAACATTGTGGCAGGATATGAATTGATGTTTTGTGCCGCCTGTGCTATGTATATGTGCGTGGCTAATATCTTAAATGACCTGGCAGGGAAAGTAATCTTACCATTTGGCAAACCCTGGATAAAGATAATCTAAAAAGCATAATTATTAAAAACACTCGATTCTGCGAAGCTGCTGATCGCTCAGCAGCTTTTTTTGGTTAAGACACGTTTGTTAAGATTTCATTTTGCCATTAAGTAATTTAGCTGAAGCCCTTAATCCACGCGGCATCCACGCGGGCTCAGCCCGGGTGGACCCCGCGTGGACCCCGGGTGGTCTAAGGGCAGGAACAATCCGAAGTGGGTGAGGATGAGGACAGGGGCCGTGAAGTTCAGAGAGCGGAGGGTTTTTAAGACTTTGAGCCCATCAAGATTCGGGAGCATGAGGTCCAAAATG